>NZ_JBANSP010000026.1:0-81892 GCF_037167145.1 Paenibacillus sp. YIM B09110
GAGCTTCGCCTGCGGCGGCAGCCGCAGCGGCGCTAGCCTGCTGCAGCGTTGCGTCGCCGCCGCTTGCTGGCGCGGGAGCATCCGCCGCCGCGCCAGCACCGCCTCCGGCAGCCGATACGCTCGGCGCCGGCAGTTGCGGCTTCGCCGCCGGGCTCGGCAGCTCAGCTGCGAGCCTCGCCGCATGCGCGGCAGCGCGCTCCGCTAGCGCTGCCAGCGCCTCTGCGGCGCCAGCTTGCGAGCGTAGCCCCGCAAGCTGCGCCTGCGCCTCAGCGGCAGCGCTGCTGCTCGCTGCCGCCGCATGATCCGCCAGCGCTTCGATAATGCCGAACGCGCGCTGGCGGTATACCCCTTTCACATCCGCGGCAAGCTCGCGGCTGTAGATCATCGTATACTCGTTCCCGATCACAGCTCCGGTCTTCACGCGTTCAACGATCCAACCCGGCTCAGGCAGCCACGTCAGCTTCTCGGCCAACTGTGCTTCCAGCTGATCCGTGTTATAACCGATCCGCTCGGCCGCTTGGCGCAGCAAATGCTTCACATGCCATTCGATAGCAGCGCTAATTAACGAGTTCAGCTCCGCTCGGAACGCCTCCAGACGGCGCTCCTGCTCGGCAGCCGTCTTTGCACCTGCAAACAGCAAACCCGCCTTGAAGCCCGGCTTGCGGCTCTCCAGGAACGTCTGCGCCAGATCGCGCAGCCCTGCCGGCGTAATATTCGCGTTATCAAGCACCTTCTGCAGCTCTAGGCGAAGCTCTGCGCCGAACATTTCCTTCTGCTCCTGAAGCGAACGAATACGCTTCGTCAACCCGTCCATTTCCGACTTAAGCCGGCTAAGCGCTTCTTCCCCGCCAGCCTCCTCTGTAAGCCGTTCTCTTTCCGGCTCCTGCTGCTCCTGCATCCACTTCAAGTGGCCCTTAACGAGATGTCTAAGCGACGCATCCACGCTATAGGCACACAGCGGCGCTCTAAGCTCAGCAAGCTGCTTAAGCAACACGAGCAGCTTATCCCATTCCTGATGCGGATGGCTCGGTTCGCGCAACGACAAATAAACGATCCCCGCCGGCTCAAGATGCCAAGCATGGAACGCTTCCTCTACGCTTTTGCGATAGCTCTCGAACGACAGCTCACGATCACGATGCTTATCAATTTGATTAACGATAAAGTATAAGGGCTTGCCCCAGTCCTTAAGCTGCTTCGCAAATGCGAAGTTAATCTCGGATTGGACATGATTATAGTCCATCACGTAGAACACAACGTCTGCCAAATGAAGCGCCGATTCCGTCGCCATCCGATGCGCGTCATCCGTAGAATCAATTCCCGGCGTATCGAGCAGCACCGTATGGTCGCCAAGCGTTTCGCTCGGATAAATAATGGACACCGACGTGAACTGCTCGCCGTCTACGCAATACTTATCAAGCTCATCAATTCGAACCTCAGCCTGCGAGGTGACGCCGTTCTTGATCGTCTCCACAGCGGCGTAAGCTCTGTCTCCCCCGCGGATCGATACGACATTCGCGCTGGTCGGAATTGGACTCGATGGCAGCAGCTTCGTTCCGCAAAGCTTATTAATAAGGGTGGACTTCCCTGCCGAGAAATGTCCGCAAAAAGCGACAGTAAGCCGACCTTCGGTCAGCTTACTGTTCAGCTCCTGCACTTGCTGTGAATGTTGCCTATCTCCTGCAGCAGCCATATCGCCGGCTGCACTCGCAATAGCTCCCGCTATGCTCTGCACAGTCATTTCAGTCATTGTTCTGCTCCTTACACAGCTTCCTCTTCATCAGAAGGCAAGCAAATTTCGAACACGTTGCCGTGCTGCAAAATCATAATGTTGCGCGCCTTCTCCTTCATCACGACAACCTCAGGTTTTATACGCATACGCTCGATGTATTGTTCAGGCACGTCGCCTGAGCCGCTGACCGTAATGCCTTCAACGACGATGTCTTCGTTTTCTTGCGGTGGCGCTTCAAGCACCTGCTCGTAAATATCGGAGAAAAGCTCAAAATTGTTTGTGTACACGGAAATACATTTCATCCTTATCATCCCCTACCAGCTATTTTCAGTTCAGCTTTATTTTTCGTTTTATTGCCAGCCTTCATACGTTGCTTGCCTTCCTTGCACATATCAAGCAAAGGGCAGATCGGGCATTGCGGATTTTGAGCTTTGCAATGATAGCGGCCGAAAAAAATGAGCCGGTGATGCGTCACCGTCCACTCCTCTTGCGGAACAAGCTTCATCAGCTTCTTCTCGACCTCAAGCACATTATCGTCTAGCTTAGCTATGCCTAAACGTTTCGATACACGATCCACATGCGTATCTACCGCGATCGCTGGTACATCGAAGGCATTGGACATGACGACGTTAGCCGTCTTCCGTCCTACACCTGGCAGCTCGGTCAAGCCCTCATGGCTTGCCGGCACCTCACCGTCGTATTTATCGATCAAAATGCGGCTTAACTTCTGGATATTGGACGCTTTACTGCGAAACAGACCGATTCGGCGGATGTCCTGTTCCAGCTCCTCCAGCGGCACGCCTAAGTAATCCTCAGGCTGCTTATACTTTTGGAATAACGATGCGGTTACTTTATTTACCGTTTCGTCCGTACACTGCGCGGACAATAGAACGGCTATCGTTAGCTCGAACGGATTGCTGTGATTGAGCTCGCAATGAGCATCCGGAAACATCTCAGCAATGATGTCCAATATATGACGCATTTTCTGCTTCGCGTTCATCGTCCTCTCTCCAATCTAACACTATCGTTCAAAGTGTAGCGAAATTTGTCACGCTTAGCAACCGTAAACAGCTACTTTCTATAAAAAAAACTGCCCCGTAAGGCAGTTTTTTCACGAAACATCCTAATTTAAAGCTTTATTCCCTTGCTTTACTGCAATAAAACAAACCTCGTTATTTGTTCAATTGAACGCTAACAGCAGAAGTGCCCACATAGGAAGCTGTAATCGTATCGCCGACGGCAATATTCCCGATCAACGCTTCTTTGCCGTCCTTATTCGTTAGCGGCAAGTCTTTAATCGACAGATCGAACGCGTTGCCAGTCCCCGTAGCAGCTTTCACGCGAATCTTCTTGTTCAAAATATCGATAATTTCAACTTTATAGTTCACGTTGCGATGTGCTTTGATCTTAATAACGCTCTCCTGGGTCGGATTAAGCTCGACCGTGATGACATCGTCTTTCTTGAGCTCGCTGAGCGGCGTCGCATTGGAACCCGGCGTCTCCAAGTAATTAGCCGAATAAGGCAGCGTAATCGTAGATCCTGAATCAAGCTTCACTTTGAGCTCGTAATCCAACGTATCGATCGATACGAATTTACCCGTATACGTCGTTACGATCTTAATCGATACGACTTTATCTCCGGTGTAGGACAAAATAACTTGCGTGCCTTGCAGCAGCAGGTCATACGAGCCTTCTACCGAAATAATCGTGCCATAGTACTCGACTTTCGTTTTATCCGTTAGATAGAGCACCTTCGGGTTTTTACCGTCGAAATCCACTATCGTGAGAAGCTTCATATCCTCTACGAAGCTGGCGATCTTCGAATCGTCGAGCACTTCGACTTTACGGCTTTCTACCTTGATTTTTGACACTTGCTCATCCGCGTTTAAAGTGAGCTCTATTTGATCGGTCTCTGCGAGCAGATCGTCCAGCGTAGCTTCCTTAAGGCCCTCGATTTCCACATCAACCGCTTTCGCCAAATACTTCGTTACGAGCGTGTTGCCGCTTTTAATCGTAATAATCTTGCCGTCCGTTGAGAAGAACAATCCCTTAACCGTGTTTTGATTAACGATCGGCGCCGTCACAATTTTCAAAGTAAGCGGCTTGTCTCGGAACGTATCCTGTACAATGCTGACTACGCTATCTGCTTTAAGATCGCTTAGTTTCAGCGGTGTGCCTTCCGTATCTTCCACAACAACGGAGTCATCATAATCAAAGGGTACAGGCATTTTATTAATCCACAAATACAATTTTTTCTCGTCGTCGACATTGCGCAAGAACGTTCCGGATGTTGAAGTCGTATGTACGGTGTCGCCCTTCGCTTCTACATACAACGCTTTGCCATTCTTCGCTATAACCGTTACATCGCCGTAAGCAAGCAATTCCGCTCGCGTGATCGGGGAATCATTCAAATAGGTGTAATACAACGTGTTTTCATCCAGCGCATATGAAGTCTCGACCTTATTGCTGTATAAAGTGATTGAAGAGTCCGTAATTTTGGTTGCTATGCCTGTTGTTTGACCCTCATAATCGACTACGAACTGGGATTGCGCACGACTGAAAATCGTAGCAAGGCTGGCGCGGGTCACATTCGCTTTCGGATCGAATTTCGTTTCCGTAATACCTTTCACTAGACCTAGCTGAGCTGCAGCGTTTACGTATCCGTTATAGATCGGATCGATCGAGCCGCCGTCTGAGAATGATGACGTCGTATTTTGCAAGCCGTCCGCCACTTCCGATTTGCCGATTGCTTTAATAATAAGTTTCGTTACCCATTCACGCGAAGCAGGACGCTTGCCCCAAGCAACGCTAGTATCCTTAGCCGCAATCGTCAGCTCCGAGGAATCGAGCAACCCTTCATTAAATGCGAGGACAATATAAGGCTTGAAATAATTGCTTACAACGAAGGTGTCCGGAAATCCGTAATCAGCCCCGGTGTCTACTTTGTCAATGAGACCCGCAAAACGAAGCGCCATCAGTACCGCTTCCTCCTGGGACACGTTTTTGCTTGGCTGGAACGTATACGTTCCAGACGTCCCTACCTCATAACCTGTAATAATGCCTTGAAGAGCAAGCTTGGCAATATGCTTCTCTGCCCAATGCCCTTTGTTAATATCGGTGAATGGCGTAGATAAACCTGCTGAAGTCGTTGCTGCGTATACGGGCGCAGGCGCCGCTATGTAGCTGCTGCCCCCAATGACGAGCGACATCGCTAACGTTCCGATAATCGCTTTTTTCCAAGTGAACTGAAGTGGCATGTATTGGCCTCCCAAGAGTTGGTGATTCAACGATCATTTCTTTGTTTACAGGTATATAATAAGCTTTCACTTTATTTCCGGTAAGGGTGCTCAAGCTCGACATGGCCCATAAGCGTCTCCAATGCCTCACCGTCTACCAGAATATCGACAGCATCGACAAAGTCGAATTGAAACATCGTCTTGGTGAGCGACTCTATGGCAAGAATCTCGCCCGGTCCTCCCAGCCGCGCTTCATCAGGCAGCAATATATCGACGGTTGCGAGACCGTCTTCCAAGCTCACTTTGTCGAAGCTGATCGCCTTCCATAAGGAAATCTCTTCCGCGCCGCCGTCCTTCTGAAGCTCAGAAAGCGCAGATTTCACGAGAGCCAGCTCATCGTCGCCATCACTCAGCTCAATCTCGACTTCGCGTGCCGACGTTTTCGATAATTCGGAATCCGTTGAATAAACCGATATCGTTCGTTTCACAACAATCGATTGTTCCTCAGTCGGCGGGGTAGTTGCTCCGGACACGTCATTGCTAGATGGAAGCTTGTCCTGTCCCCCGCAGCCGGCAAGCGTTAATGTTAATAGAAAGGCAGCTAGCAGCCCTTTTGCTTTGACATTCGTCATACGACTGAACACCTGCTTTCTATTTCAATTTGAAATATTCCTTAATGCCGGCTACTAGCTCGGCTGCAATGCGATTTTGGACAGCATCGTCATAAAGTATTTTCGCGTCTGCCGCATTCGATAAGAATCCTGCCTCTACAAGCACGGCCGGCATCGTCGTTTCCTTAATGACTTTGAACGCTTCCTTCTTCACGCCGCGGTCCTTGAGCTTCGTTCCGGCTAACAGATGCTTATGAATGACTTCCGCCAAGCTTTTGCTATTATCACGATAATAATAGGTTTCAGAGCCGGTAGCGCTGCTGCCCTTCAAGCTGTTGGCGTGAATGGAGATGAACATGTCGGCTTTCAGGTTCTCAGCGAATGCTATACGTTCCAGCAAAGTCGGATACGTATCGCCCGTTCTCGTCATATGAACCTTGATCGACTTCTCGTTCGCCAAAAGCTTCTGCATCTTGAGGGCAACGCTAAGATTAAATTCCTTCTCCCATCTGTTCAGGACGCTTTGTGCGCCTGGGTCGCTTCCGCCATGACCGGCGTCAATAACAACATCATACACGTTATCCGTGACCGGTGGCTGAGGATCTACGGGAACTTCCGGTTCCACAGGAACTTCTGGTTCCGGTTCTGTCGGCGTCTCCGGCTCAGGCGGCACTTCGCCAGTCGGCATAAGATCAATTCGGAATTCTCCAACACCTTCTGTCATGACATAACCCGTATCCGTGTTAACATCAAGAACAACTCTCGCTACGGTAGGGCTATTGGAGAAGATCGAATAGCGATAGCCCGTAATTAACGGGTTATCCGTTACTTCCGCTTTCACTTGACCATTAGCCAGAGTGGTTGCGAGATCGGAGGAATAGCTCGTGTTCGGGAAGTCGAGTACGATTCGCTTCGGATTATCTAGCACTTGCACCTTATTAGGCTTGGATGATCCTTCGTAATTAACGATGACGCCGCCAATTCCGTCGAAGCCTACACCTGTAATCCATCCTGTCGGACCTTTCGGCGGTTGAACGATATGTACTTCCTTCGTGTCTGCCTTCCACTCGAATTCAAGGCCGAACTGCTCGCCTACAAAGCTAAGCGGCACAAGCGTCGTTTTGTTTACGATGATCGGTTGTGTGTCCATTTGAACCACTTGATCGTTTACAAGCGCAGTGTTGCTATTAATTGCTAGCTTAACAACATTGCTTCCGTCACTGATCGTAACTGTTTTGATCGTATTGTCCCATTCGACTTGAAAACCTAAGTTTTCCGTAATGACGCGGATAGGTACGATCGTACGCTGGTTCACAATTTGCGGATCAGCGTCTGGCTTCAGCAGCTGACCGTTCAGAAACAGCTTTGGAACGGCTTCGGCAGCTTGTCCCACGCTTGCGAACATCGTGAACAATACGGACATGAACAATAGAATGGTTACAAATTTCTTCATTTTCCACCTCGATGACTGAATTGCCCGCATCGAATGTGAACATTCGACTTTTACAGACGCAAATATAGACGCAGCTTGTCAGAAAAAGTTGCGTTTAGAGGAAAAAAGAGGACAATTGCCGTTGCCGGTAATTGTCCTCTTATCCTTCAAGCATTACACTAGCCAAGACGCGCTGCGTGCTTCTGCTCGTAAGCCGTAATCAACGATTCATGTTGAAGCGTCAAGCCGATATCGTCAAGCCCTTGAAGAAGGAACTGACGGCGGTGCTCGTCAAGCTCGAAAGCGATGCTAAGGCCATGTTCGTCAGTCAGCAATTTGTTCTCAAGATCGACCGACAGCTTGTAGCCTACATGCTTCGCAGTACGCTGGAACAAGTCTTCCACTTGCTCTTCGCTGAGCTTGATTGGCAGAATGCTGTTCTTGAAGCAGTTGTTGTAGAAAATATCGGCGTACGACGGCGCGATAATGACTTTGTAGCCATAATCGAGAATCGCCCACGGCGCATGCTCACGGGAAGAGCCGCAACCGAAGTTCGCACGGGAAATAAGGACGGATGCGCCTTCGTAGCGCGGTTTGTTCGGTTCGAACTCCGCATTCACTTCGCCGCTCTCATGGAAACGCCATTCGAAGAAAAGAAACTGTCCGAAGCCGCTGCGCTCGATGCGTTTCAAAAATTGTTTAGGAATAATAGCGTCTGTGTCGACATTGACCCGGTCGACCGGGGCGACGATGCCTGTAAGTTGTTTAAACGGTTCCATACCTAGAATACCCCTCTCTCACGTTCAATTAGTTCAACACTTCGGTTTTGATTTCCCAATCGCGTACGTCTGTGAAGCGTCCGTTAACAGCTGCAGCGACAGCCATAGCTGGCGATACAAGGTGCGTACGTCCGCCGCGGCCTTGACGACCCTCGAAGTTACGGTTGGAAGTCGATGCGCAGCGTTGGCCTGGTTTCAATACGTCCGGATTCATCGCCAGACACATCGAGCAGCCAGCATCACGCCATTCGAAGCCCGCTTCTGTGAAGATTTTGTCGAGGCCTTCCTTCTCCGCTTGAATCTTAACGCGGCCAGAGCCCGGTACGACGATTGCCGTTACTTTCTCGCTTACTTTGTAGCCGCGAGCGATCTCTGCTGCAGCGCGCAAGTCTTCGATACGGCCATTTGTGCAAGAGCCGATGAACACATAATCGATTTCGATTTCCGTCATAGGCGTGCCTGGTTTCAAATCCATATACTCAAGCGCAGCTTCAGCAGCTTTGCGCTCATTCTCAGTAGGAAGGTCAGCAGGGAATGGTACTTTTGCCGTAATGTTAGTACCCATGCCCGGGCTCGTTCCCCAAGTTACTTGCGGAATCAAAGCGTCAACGTCAAAGTGTACAACCGTGTCGTATTCAGCGCCTTCATCCGTCGTCAATTGTTTCCAAGCTGCTACCGCTTCTTCATAGTTGGCTGGAGCATATTCGCGGCCGCGAAGGTAGTTGAACGTCGTTTCGTCCGGTGCGATCAGACCTGCGCGAGCGCCGCCTTCGATCGACATGTTGCAGACCGTCATACGTTCTTCCATTGTCAGGCTAGTGATTGCTTCACCTGTATACTCGATTACATAACCTGTAGCGAAGTCCGTGCCGCCTTGAGCGATTACGCCGAGGATCATGTCTTTCGCCGTTACGCCAGGCTTGCGCTTGCCGTTGAAGCGAATTTCCATCGTCTTCGCTTTCGATTGCTGCAAGCATTGCGTTGCAAGAACGTGCTCAACCTCGCTCGTTCCGATACCGAATGCAAGTGCGCCGAATGCGCCGTGCGTCGAAGTGTGGCTGTCGCCGCACACGATTGTTTTACCCGGATGCGTCAAGCCAAGCTCAGGTCCCATAACGTGAACGACGCCTTGATCGATGCTGTCAAGATCGAACAGCTTAACGCCGAAGTCTTTACAGTTCTGCGTAAGGGTATCGATTTGTTGCTTCGAGATTGGATCGCTAATATTGAAGCGGTCTTTGGTAGGAACGTTGTGATCCATCGTTGCGAATGTCAGGTCAGGACGACGCACTTTGCGGCCCGAAAGGCGAAGGCCTTCGAACGCTTGCGGCGATGTAACCTCGTGCACAAGCTGCAAGTCGATATAAATTACGCTTGGCTTACCTGTTTCTTGATGAATGACGTGATTATCCCAGATTTTCTCAAACATTGTCTTTTTCGTCATTATGCTCACCCCATCATTTCATTGAATCTTTCATTGATTCTTTCTGCTCTGTTAACTGAACCTATCATAGCATTTCTTTCTTCATTGAACCAAGATATAATATCTATAACGTCTATAGGTAATAACTATAATGGAAATAATGTTTACAACTTTTACAATTGAAATGAGGAAATGACCATGGAGCTTAGACAATTGCAATATGTCATTCAAATTGCTATTGAAAAAAACTTCTCGAGAGCGGCTGAGAAGCTGCATATCGCGCAGCCTTCTCTCAGCCAACAGCTATCCAAGCTGGAGCAAGAAATCGGCGTATTATTGTTCCGCCGTACGACCAACTCCGTTGAGCTCACGCAAGCAGGTCAAGTGTTCGTTAATAAATCGCAATCAATACTTGATGCCGTCGAGCAATTAAAGCAAGAAATGGACGACATGGCTCAGATGCGCCGCGGCCGCCTTGTCGTTGGTACGCTGCCGATAACCGGCTCTCATATATTGCCGCTCGTCCTCCCCGTCTTCGGCGCTCAATATCCGCAGATCGAGGTTGTTCTCGTCGAGGATACGACGTCAAAGCTTGAACAATTGACCGCAAGCGGCGGAACCGACTTAAGTCTGCTTTCTTTGCCGCTGATCGATGCGTCGCTGTCCTGGGAGCCATTTCTCGAGGAAGAAATATGTCTAGCCGTGCCCCCTCATCATCAGCTTGCGAATCGACAGGAGCCGATCGACATTAGTGAATTGCAGGAGGAGCCGTTCATCGTCCTCAAGCGCGGACAGGGCTTCCGTCAAATAACGGTAGAGCTATGCGAACAATCCGGCTTCACGCCTCGCATCGTATTCGAGAGCAGCAATATGGAGACGATCCAGTCGCTCGTAGCAGGCGGCATGGGCATAGCCTTCGTTCCGCAGATGCTTACACGGCCCAAAGGTTCGGAGTTCGCTCCCGCCTACCTCTCATTCACGACGAAGCCGACTCGTACCCTTGTTATAGCGAGCCGCAAAGGCCGTTATTTATCCAAAGCTGCCGAAGCTTTTATTCGAACCTTAAATAAGACATTAACCAATTATCGTTAATTATTCGTTGTAGAGTGCAGGTCTGCGATCCTCAAATACGGGGATTTTATTTCTTACCGTATCGACTAACGACAAGTCGATGTCGGCATATAGAATCGTTTCTTCCTCGCCTGCTTCGGCGATCGTCTCGCCCCATGGATCAAGCACCATCGAATGACCGAAGAAGCTGGTATCTCCGCTCTTGCCCATCCGATTGCAGGCAATGACGAACATTTGATTCTCTATTGCGCGCGCGGTCAGCAGCGTGCGCCAATGATGCAGGCGCGGATGCGGCCATTCCGCAGGCACGAACAGCAACTTCGCGCCTTGGAGCGCCAGCTTGCGCGCCAGCTCTGGAAACCGAATGTCGTAGCAGATCATCATACCGGCTTGCTCGCCTTCGATGGTGAGCGATCCGGGCTTATCTCCTGCCTGCAAATACTTCTCTTCATCCATAAGACGGAACAGATGAATTTTGGAATAATCCCCTGCTGCATTGCCTTCACGATCGAAGGCGTAAGTGGTGTTGTAGACGCCGTCCGATTTCGACTCCGCGATCGAACCGCCAACAATATGAACCCGATGCTCTTTGGCGAAGCTTGAGAGCATTGCTTTCGTGCGCTCCCCGTTTTTGTCCGCTAGGCTTTCAATTTCAGTAAGCGCGTAACCGGTATTCCACATTTCCGGGAACACGATGACATCAGGTTTCTTTGCCCCAGATACAGCCTCCTCCAGCATTTCCTTCAACCTGCCAAAGTTTGCCTCCGGATTCCCCGCTTCTATATTCATTTGCAGCAAAGCAAGCCGCAGCGCTGTTGTCATATCCGCTTCCTCCAGTTACATCATTATTTTCCCTAATGATACCCTCTCATGGTTCAGTGTCAAGATGGGAACGTTATGGATACAGTCCTAACTACTATGCAGTCAACAAAGGAGAATTGCCCATGTGGCTCAAACGAGCAACGATCATGCTGATCGCATGTTTCGCAATGATGATGGCAGGCCAATCCGCATCCGCGTATGTATTCGACCCCGCCGAGAGCAACAACGAAACGTTGTCCGAGATCGAACAGAAGCCTGTTCAAGTATTTGATGTCGCTGCCGGCAAAGTCGTCAAGACGATAGCTAATGATACCGGTTTTCAAAAGATGGCTGCGGATTGGGTTGGCTCTATAACCGACCTAGCTCCCCAACTGTCGGCAGATGAGAGCTGCGGCTATGTATATCGTGTTCCGTTAACGAAACCCGTCACGATTAAGGTTAAGGAGATTTCGGTTACGACGGCCGATCTTTTCTTGTTTTATTGCAAAGACAAGCCGCCGCTTCTGCTCGCTTTTGACGAGAACCGCAAGCCGTTCTTATTTTTAGTCAAAGCCGATATTAAACCTTTTATTCAAAAAGTCGGAATCCCAGCGCTACCGTAAGGCTTATATCGCATCCAATCGAACAGGCTCGAAGCGACCGCTTCGGCCTGTTTTTTGCTTCTCTTCATGATCTATTCATGCTACATTATATAAAAAATATGAAGTAAGAATCAGGTGGAGTGAATCGAATGGAAACAAATATCGGGCAACAACGCATTGAGCCTGCGGAACGCATGAAAGTGCTTCCGACGCAATTTTTCGCCAAGCTGGTTGGCAAGGCGAACGCGCAAGTCGCCAAAGGTCATGATGTAATCAACTTGGGACAAGGCAATCCGGACCAGCCGACCCCTTCCCATATCGTAGCGAAGCTGCAAGAGTCAGCCGCGAACCCTCTTTATCATAAATATCCTCCCTTCAGCGGCTATGCCTTTCTGAAGGAAGCTGTCGCCAAGCGATACAAAGAGGATTACGACGTCGATGTTGATCCAGCCACTGAGGTTGCAATTCTGTTCGGCGGCAAGACAGGACTAGTGGAAATCAGCCAATGTCTGCTTAATCCAGGCGATGTATGCCTTGTACCGGACCCCGGTTACCCGGATTATTGGTCTGGCGTTGCGCTCGCTGGAGCTGAAATGTCGTTCATGCCGTTAACGGCGAATAACGATTATTTGCCCGATTACAGCGCGATTTCACCAGATATCGCGAGGCGTGCCAAGCTGATGTTCATGAACTACCCGAACAACCCGACAGGCGCAGTTGCAAGCAGCGAGTTCTACGCGGAGACGGTCAAGTTCGCCGCTGACCAAGGAATCGTTGTGGCAAGCGACTTCGCATACGGCGCAATTGGATTCGACGGCAAGAAGCCGATCAGTTTCTTGCAGACGCCTGGCGCGAAGGAAGTCGGCGTAGAGTTCTATACGTTATCCAAGACGTATAATATGGCAGGCTGGCGCGTAGGCTTTGCAATCGGGAATGCGCAGATCGTATCGCTAATCAACTTAATTCAGGATCATTATTATTGCAGCCTATTCGGCGGCATCCAAGAAGCGGCTGCGCTTGCGCTTACCGGCCCTCAAGACTGCGTAGTCGAACTGACTGCTAAATATGAGAGCCGCCGTGAAGCGTTGTTCTCTGCGCTTGATCGGATCGGCTGGAAGGCCGCTCGTCCCGGCGGCTCGTTCTTCTGCTGGCTGCCTGTGCCTGAAGGACATACGTCGCAGTCATTCGCCGATCTTGTCCTCCTGGAAGCAGACGTTGTCGTCGCGCCGGGCATCGGCTTCGGCGAGCATGGCGAGGGCTTCGTGCGACTCGGATTGCTTACAAGTGAAGAACGGCTTCAAGAAGCTGTCTTCCGCATAGGCAAGTTAGGTCTGTTCTAAGCTCCGCTAATTGCTTGGCATGCCGTTTGCCTTGCTTTACAGCGCGCCGCGAAACATGATATGCTAAGTTCAATTGAACACGAAACGTGATGACGGGACCAGTAAGCGAGATCAGGTCGTGAACAGAGAGTAAATTCCGCCGGGCTGTAAGAATTTACCTCGACCCCTTGCCGAACCTACCTCCGAGCGGCCGGCGTTTGCCGGACAGCGCCTACTGTTACAAGGCTTAAGCTGGATGTGCCGACGAAGACGGCCGTCAACAAAGGTGGTACCGCGGAAGCTAAGACTTTCGTCCTTTATGGACGGAAGTCTTTTTTGTTTTATGTTCAAATATAGGAAAGTACGCTTCTATTTCACCGCGAAACGAAAGCTTTTGCCTGAGTCATGAATCATAATCGGGGAAGTGATTTTATTATGTCCGAACGAATAGTTGTTAAGATCGGCAGCAGCTCTCTCACATCCGAGGAAGGCGGCCTGAATAACGAGCGGATCCATTATTTTGCCTCGGAGCTTGCTGCTCTGCATGCGAGCGGTCACAGCGTTATGCTCGTAACGTCGGGAGCTGTTGCAGCCGGATTCCGTCAGATCGGATATGCATCAAGACCGAAGGCCGTTCATGAGAAGCAGGCGGCTGCGGCCGTCGGCCAAGCACTGCTTATGCAGGCTTATCAAGAAGCTTTCAGCAAGTTCGGTATGGTAGCTGCTCAAATATTGCTTACACGCGCCGATTTCTCCAATCGCAGGCGCATACAGAACGCGCTGATGACGCTTGAAGAATTGCTGCATAAACGAATTATTCCAATCATCAATGAAAACGATACGGTAGCTACAGATGAGCTGGTGCCCAAGTTCGGCGATAATGACAATCTGTCTGCTCTTGTGGCCGCTATGGCGAAAGCCTCCAAGCTGATCATCATTACGGACATGGACGGTTTGTATACCGAGGATCCTCGCAAAAACCCGCAAGCGGTCAAGATTGAGCGCGTCGAACAAATATCCGAGGATATTATGAAGCTTGCCGGCGGAGCAGGCTCGTCGGTTGGCACAGGCGGCATGCGCTCTAAGATTGAAGCAGCCCGCATTGCCATGCGCGGCGGCGTCCCTGCCTTTATCGGCAAGGTACAGCAGGAAGGGGATCTTGCTTTAGCCGTAGGCGGCAATGGACGAGGTACGTACTTTGATACGAAGCTGCATAGTCTTCCTATGAAGAAGCAGTGGCTTGGCTTTCATTCGATGCCGCAAGGCCGGATCACGGTTGATGACGGCGCCGTTACCGCGCTGATCAAGGGCGGCAAGAGCCTCCTCCCTGCCGGCATAACGGCAATTGAAGGCGAGTTTCACTCTGGAGACGTCGTAGAGGTTGTCACGCCTCAAGGCGAGACGATCGGACGCGGCGTCATTAATTATGAAGCTTGGCAAATTCAAGCGGTCGTCGGGTTGTCGACCGAGGAAGTGAAGCGCCGAGTTGATGTTGGAAGAATTGAAGTCATTCATCGCGATGAGTGGATTACGTTGTAACCATAAAGAGTCATAAAGGAGGCAGTTTGAAATGTTAAGTGAAGTGAGACAAAAGGCTACGCTTGCGCAGATAGCCGCAAGCACAATGAATAATCTAACAACCGAGCAGAAGAATGAAGCGCTAGCGTGTATGGCCGATCGGTTAATCGCGGAGAGCGAGGCCATCATTGCAGCAAATGGACTTGATCTGCAACGCGGACGGGATCAAGGCACCAGCCCTTCCCTGCTCGACCGGCTAGCATTGAATCAGGCTCGCGTTGAAGCGATTGCGGAAGGGCTTCGTCAGATTGTCGCTCTACCTGATCCTGTAGGCGAATTGCTTGAGCAATTCGATCGTCCGAACGGCCTGCGCGTCGAGAAGCGCCGTGTACCGCTTGGCGTCATCGGCATGATTTATGAAGCGCGCCCTAACGTAACGGTAGATGCAACCGGCTTATGCCTCAAGACTGGCAATAGCGTCGTCTTGAGAGGCGGCTCTGCGGCTATCGAATCGAACCGCAAAATCGTGGAGGTGCTGCGCAGCGCGCTTGCCGAGACAGCTCTGCCTGCAGATGCCATCCAGCTCATCGAAGACTCTGACCGCGCTTCCGTCAATGAAATGCTTAAGCTTAACGGTCTCCTTGACGTTGTTATTCCGCGCGGCGGCGCTTCTCTTATCCGTAATGTCGTCGAGAACGCGACAGTGCCGGTCATCGAGACGGGCGCAGGTATTTGTCATACGTTTGTTGACGATAGCGCAATCTATCAAATGGCGGCTGACATTGCATTCAACGCGAAGGTTCAACGTCCCTCCGTCTGCAACTCCATGGAGACGCTGCTCGTCCATGAAGCATTCGCCGAGCGCCACCTCGCGCAGTTCGCTGAACGTTTCGTTGAGGCAAACGTTGAGCTTCGCGGCTGCAGCCGTGTCGCCGAGCTTCTCAGCGGCGTTCAAGTAAAGCTTGCTACGGATGAGGATTACGCAACGGAATATAATGATTACATTATGAATGTCCGCGTTGTCGCTAATTTAGATGAAGCGCTCGCGCATATCCGCAAATTCGGAACGAAGCATTCGGAATGTATCGTTACGGAGAACGCGGAGAATGCTGAACGTTTTATTCAAGAAATAGATGCGGCAGCCGTTTATCATAACGCCTCCACTCGGTTCACGGACGGCTTCGAATTCGGCTTTGGAGCGGAGATCGGCATTAGTACGCAGAAACTTCATGCACGCGGTCCAATGGGACTGCCTGCGCTAACATCAACGAAGTATCGCATATACGGCAACGGACAAATTCGCGGTTAATCATAATCAACTATTTAGCTTGGAGGAGAATCTTATGACGCAATTAACGCAAACCGGCATTGCATCGCTGCAGCTCTGCTTCTATGGCGCCGGCTCCATGGCCGAAGCAATCGCACGGGGAATCATTAATGAAGAACTGCTTGCCGCAGGACAAATCTCAATGCTTAATCGTCAAAATCAAGAGAGACTGACGGAGCTTCATACCCAATACGGCGTTCAAACGATCCTTCAAGGGGCCAGCAATGATGCTTATATTCAACAAGCGGATATTATCTTCCTTGCCATGAAGCCGAAGGATGCCGCGGAAGCTATTAAAGGAATGAAGTCGCTCGTATCAACGAATCAGCTCATTATTTCGGTCATTGCGGGACTATCGATCACAACGATCGAGCAGTTGCTTGGCGCGCCTGTGCCGATTGTTCGAGCGATGCCTAATACATCCAGTACGATTGGGCTTGGCGCTACAGGAATCAGCTATTCCGAGCATGTTAGCGAGCAGCAGCGACAGCTGACTGAAGCGATCTTTCAGTCGGTAGGTATTACGGCGACGGTTGAAGAACCGCTTCAATCCGCAATTACCGGAGTATCCGGCAGTGGCCCGGCATATGTCTACTACTTCATGGAAGCGATGATGAAGGCGGCTGGCGAGCTTGGTCTTGACGCCCGCGCAGCGAAGGATCTTGTCGTTCAGACAGTACTCGGCGCGGCGCAAATGGTTCGTGAGACCGGCGAAGAGCCTGCCGAGCTTCGGCGCAAAGTAACGTCTCCGAACGGAACCACGCAAGCGGCCATTGAGAAAATGGCTGAATTTCAGCTCACGGAAACGATCATTAAAGGCATGCACCGCTCCGCTGAGCGTGCAGGCGAGTTAGGCGCTGCTATCGAGAGGAGCATTAACGAATGAGCGGAGTTTGTATAGCAACGTATCGTTCCTATGACGACAAAGCTGATTTTAACAAAAAGGCGCTCTCGATCGCGGTAGGTTTAACGGTTGGCAGTTGGACGGAGCTTCCCGAAGCGAAGAAAGCAGAGATGGAGAAGCATCTCGGCAAAGTGTTGTCGATCGACGTGCATGAATCGGCTAATGCCGCACCCGGCGAGCGATATGCCGATATTCGTATCGCATATCCCGATATTAACTTCAGCCGCGACATCCCTGCCCTGCTCGTCACCGTATTCGGCAAGCTGTCCATGGACGGCCGCATTAAGCTGCTTGATCTCGACGTGTCGGACGACTTCGCGTCCGTGTTCCCCGGTCCGAAGTTCGGCTTGAACGGCGTTCGCGATCTGCTTGGCGTTCATGACCGTCCGCTGCTTATGAGTATTTTCAAGTCCGTTGTCGGCCATGATCTCGCTAATCTGCAGGATCAATTCTACAAGCAAGCGCTTGGCGGCGTCGATCTCATTAAGGACGATGAAATATTGTTCGAGAATCCGCTCACTCCGCTGGAGAAACGCGTCGAGGTATGCATGGAAGCCGCGCGCAAAGCGGAGCAGGAAACAGGACAGAAGCTGCTCTACGCGGTCAATCTGACAGGTCCAACCTCGCAGCTTGCAGCTAATGCTCGCAAAGCGATTGCGGCTGGTGCGAATGCTCTGTTGTTCAATGTGCTGTCGTATGGCTATGATGTGCTGCATGAGCTAAGCAGCGATAGGGCGATTAATGTTCCGATCGCATCGCATCCAGCTCTGGCTGGCGCTATGTATCCATCGCCACATTACGGTATTAGCGCCTCCTTGCTGCTTGGTAAGCTGATGAGGCTTGCCGGCGCCGATCTTGCGCTCTTCCCTTCCCCATACGGCTCCGTCGTCATGCCTAAGGAAGAGAATATGGCCGTTAAGGAAGCTCTGCTGCAGCCGATGCATCAATTGCGGACAAGCTTCCCGGTTCCATCGGCGGGCATTCATCCTGGACTTGTGCCGCTCATCTTGAAAGACTTCGGCACCGATGTCGTCGTGAACGCCGGAGGAGGCATTCACGGTCATCCGATGGGTACGGCAGCCGGCGGACAAGCATTCCGTATGGCGATTACGGCAACATTGAACGGTGTGCCGCTTCGCGAAGCCGCGCTGGAACAAGGCAACGAACCGCTGAGGGCGGCAATTGACGCTTGGGGGATTAAGGAATAATGACAGCTAAGAAACGCATCGTATTTTGTGATTTTGACGGAACTATTACTGTAAATGACAACATCGTTGCCATCATCAATCACTTCAATCCGCCGGGCTGGAAAGAAATTGCCGAGAAGACGCTCGCACAGGAGCTGTCCATTATGGATGGCGTCGGACAAATGTTCCGCCTGCTTCCTACTTCGTTAGAACGCGATGTGGTTGAGTTCGGCATCACGAATGCCTCAATACGCGAAGGCTTCGCTGAGTTCCTAGCGTACTGCAAGGAAGAGCAGATCGAATTCTACGTAACGAGCGGCGGCATCGATTTCTTCATCTATCCGATTTTGTCGCAGTTCGGCATTCCGGAGAATCATATCTATTGCAACGGCAGCGACTTCTCAGGCGACCAAATCGAGATTACGTGGCCGAATCCTTGCGATCATGAATGCAGCAATAACTGCGGCATGTGCAAGACGACGATTATGCGCCGTTTTCCGGCTGATGAGTATGAGAGAATCATTATTGGCGATAGCGTAACCGATTTCGAAGGCGCGAAGCTCGCTGACACCGTCTACTCCCGCTCCTATCTGACAACGAAGTGCAGAGAGCTTGGAATCGCACATACCGAATACGAGACCTTCCATGACATTATATCTAGCATGAAGTCCGAGAGGAGTCACACCTAGTATGAGCTTTGATCAAATTGCATTAGAAGATAAGCAGAAGGCGTTCGCCGATCTGCGCGATGTAAAGGAGCTCTTCTCCTCACGCGGCTGGTTCCCGGGCACAAGCGGTAATTTGTCTGTACGCGTCGGCGATTACAGCCCTGAACAATTCCAATTTGCCATTACGGCAAGCGGCAAGGACAAGACCGTTCACACGCCTGAGGATTATTTGTTCGTCGACCAAGAAGGCAAGCCTTGCGAGGCAACTCGTCTTAAGCCTTCGGCCGAAACGTTAATCCATTGCGAGATTTACCGTCTTACAGGCGCTGGAGCTATTTTTCATATTCATTCCGTATTTAACAGCATCGTTTCTGAATATTTCTGGGATCGCAAGGCTGTCCCTGTAGACGGCGTTGAGCTGATTAAAGGACTTAATATATGGGAGGAAGAAGCCCATATTGATATACCGATCGTATCGAACTTCGCCAGCATTCCAGCGATTATTCCTGAAGTAAGTGAACGGCTTGATAGCCGGATTCCAGGTATTTTGCTTCGCAAGCATGGTATATATGCTTGGGGCGCTAACGCGTTCGAGGCGAAACGCCACATCGAAGCGTTCGAATTTCTATTCGAATACGTTTATCGATGGGAGCTTCTGAACAAACGCTAATCCGTAAACAAAAGAACCAGTCAGCCTGCTAAAGGTCGACTGGTTTCTTCGTATATAGGGATTGACTTGACTTTAACGCAGCGTCAAGGTCCATCATGGTATAAAGCAGGACAGGAGGAATTCAGGTGAAAGTACATGAAGCAGCACGAAGCTTAGGCGTGACTCCGCGAACGTTGCGCTTTTATGAGGAGAAAGGACTTGTTCACCCATACAAAGAACCAAGCAGCGGTTACCGTGCTTATTCGGATATCGATATGACGAAGCTTCGCTGGGTCGTCTCATTGAGGGAGCTTGGAATGCCCCTCTCCGTCATCAAGGAAGCGCTTCAAGCCATCGATCGACCCGTACAGTTCATTCGTATAGTTGACCAGGCAAGAGCTCTGCTTTACGAAGATTGGGTCGCGGCAATGCAATCGCTTCAAGCATTGGACCAGACGATCCGATCATGGCAGCAGTTGGGCGAAACACAGCTTGCCGATGCCGAAGCAGCGGCATTGCGTATGAAACAAAATCGGATGATCCGCGAATCATGGTCTGATCAGTGGAACTATAATGAGATGGCCGTCCGATATGGCATAGAGGCACCTCTAGCTGCACTGGGAGGCCTTATAACGGCAGAACAATATGAGCACGCATTAATTCGCACCCTTGAATGGATTGACCCTAAGGAGGGCGATAGAGGCCTTGAGCTTGGCGGCGGATCGGGCAATTTATCAGTCATGCTGGCTAGTACAGGAGCAAATCTTACCGTCGTGGAGCAATCTGCGGCAATGATCGACCTGCTTCATGCTCGAATACCGCATGCCTCCATTAAGCAAGGCAATATGCTTGCATTGCCGCTTGCCGAATCCAACTTTTCATTCATCGGCTGCAGCTTCGCATTCCGCCACCTCAGCTCGTCCCAGCAATTGCTCGCGCTCGAAGAAATGGATCGCGTGCTGCTCCCAGGCGGTCGAATCATTATTACTGATATCATGCAAACAGCGGCTTCCCAGGAAGTACACGATCGGCAAAATGTCCATACGCCAGTCCAGCCTCTTCCTCTGCAACAGTGGCTCACTTCACGCGGCTACTCCGTTGTTGCCGAAGAGCTCCAATCGTCTGTTTACCTGCTTTATGCCCTTCGAATAGACAAAAACCGTCAGGAAAGTTACTCCTGACGGTCCTATTGCGACGCGCTGCCACATTCCTTTGCAACAACGTCTATGTTGGATTTTTGCAATAACTTTTGAAAATTAAGAGGGCTTTTAGACTCCATGTTGGATTTTTGTATTAACTTTGTCCAGAATTGCCTGAATCTGCTCGTTAAAGCATGAAGTTGCTGCAAAAATCCAGTATAGCGTTAATTCAAGCCTTCAAGTGACACTCTATCCTGCAGAAATCCAACATAGCAGATCGCCCAGCTAACATGCGATCTTAACTTCGTCCGCCGCCGCGGAACTTCTGGGAATGCGCGCGCGCTTCATCTACGTTCGTAACCCGATTGCGTCCCCATTCGAACAGGATCCGGTCGATATATTTGAGACTTAGCTTGCCTGCGAACACAGCTTCCTTCAAGGCGAGTAGAATGAGCTCCTCCGAGTAACGGTCTTGATCAAGCCAGACGCTAATCGTCTCGCATTCGAATGGCGACAGCAGACGGCCGAATTCCTGCTCGAACACATGGAACATTTCTCCGGCGCTTGTAACCGGTTCTGCAGTAGCTTTCATAAGCTGGCGCTCCGCCTTCTTCGTCTCCCGCTTATGCTCGGCAGTCCAATCGGCCGCCTTCATCAGCCATCCGCTCCAATTGTATCGCTCCGATTGCATGCCGGTAACGCTGTCGATATATTCGTCTATCGTCAAAAATTGATCCTTAATGAGCCTGTTCAGCATTTGTCCGATCGCTCGTGAGCCCGTGCCCATACGGTTCGCAAGCTCCTCCGGCGTCGGAAAATCGTTGTGCTCTACCTCTGCGAAAGCAATTAGCTGCAGCAGCAGCATCGCCTCTGAATCGGATAACTCCAGCTCCCTATAACTGCGGAGCAGCATGGCTGACAAATAAACGCCGCCTTCTTGAAGCGCGGCAGCCATGCCATGAGAATAGGCTTTCCATATTTCGTTGCTCATCGTCTGCCGGCCCCCTTCTCCTTATGACGAATGTGCCGCCTTAACCAGCTCATACGTATCTCTCGCGATAAGCAGCTCTTCATTTGTCGGAACAACCAATACTTTCACGCGCGAGCTGTCCTTTGATATTTCACGTACTTCCTTGCTGCGCACCGCGTTTCGCTCGTCATCGATCTCGATGCCAAGGAACGTAATGCCCTCGCACACGGCCTTTCTTACTGCCGAAGAGTTCTCGCCCACGCCCGCCGTGAAAACAAGCGTGTCGATACCATTCATCGCCGCAGTGTAAGCGCCAATATATTTCTTCAACCGATACACATACATATCGAATGCCAGCTTGGCGTTTTTGTCGCCATCCTCCATCGCCTCGGTAATCTCGCGCATGTCGCTGCTGATTCCTGATATGGCAATCATGCCGCTATGCTTATTGAGCATCGAGTTCACTTCATTCAGCGTAAGCTCTTCTTTGTTCATGACGAATGGAACGATTGCCGGATCGATATCGCCGCTGCGCGTGCCCATCATTAATCCTTCAAGCGGCGTCATCCCCATGCTTGTATCGAACGATTGACCATCCAGAATAGCAGCGCAGCTTGCGCCGTTACCAATATGACAGGATACCATTTTCAAAGACGCAAGCGGCTTGCCAAGGTATGCGGCAGCTTGTCCGCTTACATACGAATGGGAGGTGCCGTGAAAACCGTAACGACGAATCTTATGTCTGCGATACAACACTTTAGGAATTGGATATAAGTACGAAGTATTAGGCATCGTCTGATGGAACGCCGTATCGAACACTACGGCCTGCGGCACATGCGGCAGATTCGACTCGACAGCCGTAATCCCCATCATATGAGCCGGATTATGAAGCGGCGCCAAATCGAATAACCTGCGAATCTCAAGCTTAACATCCTGGGTAACGAGAACCGAGCTCTTAAACACTTCGCCGCCGTGCACAACACGATGACCAACCGCATCAATCTCATTCATGCTGCCGATCACGCCATACTCTTTATGCGTCAGCATGTCGATAACCCGTTTAACCGCGGTTACATGCTCTAGAATTTCACTTACGTCGCGAACCTCGGGCTTGCCCGCCGGCTCATGAGTCACAATCGAGGAATCCATTCCGATTCGCTCCACTCTGCCGCTCGCAAGCACAGACTCATCCCTCATATCGTACAACTGATATTTTAACGACGAGCTTCCCGCATTAATGACAAGAACTTTCATTAGATTCGGTCTCCATCCTTATCGTATTTGAAAAACCCGACGCCCGACTTGGCGCCGAGATGTCCCGCTCGCACCATCTTCTTAAGCACGATCGAAGGACGGTACTTCAGCTCGCCGTACTCTCTGAACATCCGGTCTAGCGCAGCAAGCACCGAATCAAGTCCGAAGCGATCAGCCATCTCGAATGGCCCATGCTGGAACGAATAGCCGATACGCATCGCGTTATCGATGTCTTCGGCGGAAGCGACGCCTTCTTCCAGCACATGCAGCGCTTCATTTATGAACAGGCAGATCAAGCGAGTCGTAACAAAGCCCGGCGACTCGAACACCATGATGCCTTTTTTATGAATGATCTCATCGACAAAATGTTTCGCTCTGGAGAATGTATGCTCGGATGTCTTCAAACCGCGCACAAGCTCAACGATATCGATCTTCGATACCGGATAAATGAAGTGCATGCCGATCACGCGATCCGAATATTTCGTTACGCTGGCAAGTTCCGTCAAGCTTAGCGTAGACGTATTGCTTGCAAGAATAACGTCCGGGCCGCATATTTGGTCCAGTTGCTCGAATATCGTTTTTTTGCTTTCCAAATCTTCCGTTATCGTCTCGATAACAAGCTCGCATTCCGAGAGCTTGTCATAATCCGTCGTCGTCTGCACGCGGTTCATAATGAGCTTGCGCTCCGCCTGCGTGAGCGCCCATTTCTCAATTTGCTTATCGAGACTTAGGACGATCATTTCCATCCCATATGTCAAACGTTCTTGTGTACGCTCTACTACGATAACGTCCAAGCCATTGGCTGCAAGCATCTCTGTAATGCCTTGCCCCATCGTTCCCAGGCCGACGACACCAACTGTTTTAATCAACACTGCCCATTGCTCCTTTGTATCCGGTATACGAAGCTGCCTTATAACCGGAATGCACGTTTTGTACGCATATGTAGTTCATTCTTATTATAACGAATTTCAACAAAAATAGAAGGCGGACATGGTGCCCGCCTTCAAATTGTAAGATTTGTTCTGCTATCATGCAACATATTTCGTCAAGCTGCAACTAACAATTTACGGAATTCATCGCCGCTAAGCATTTCCTCTTTCAGCAGTGTCTGAAGCGAGCTGGTGAACACGCCGCGTCTCTGTTCAAGCATCGTTTTTGTCTCCACCATCAGCTCATCCAATATCGTACGATTAATTCTTGCCCAAGCCTCGGGTGTCATCATCGAGGAATCTACGATCCCTTCCTCGGTCAGACCCGATTCCACTAATGTTTTTACGATATTCATCGCCTGCTCGAAGTCGCCTCGCGACCCGGTGCTGCGCTCGCCATAGAACATTTCCTCGGCAGCCGCGCCGCCAAGCGCAATCATAATTTGACTGTTCAAAAACTGCGTTGTATACAAGTACCGATCCTGCTTCGGATTATGCCGTACATAACCAAGTGCTTGTCCACGCGGCGATAGTGCAACCTGCGATACGCTGCCCGGACGAGTAAGCTCTGCCATAATCGCATGTCCAAGCTCATGAAGCGCTACGCGCTCTCGCTCTTCCTTTGTCGCTTCACGGTCGGTCTTCTCGCCCATCATGACTTTATCAATCGCCATAGATAGATGACGCTCGATGATCGTTGCGCTTGATTCCCGCATCGCATAAATAGCTGCTTCGTTCATCACACTTTCGAGCTGCGCCCCGGAGAAGCCGAACGACTCAGCCGCAACCTTATCCAAATCTACGGAATCATCCATAGGTTTATTATTTGCGTGGATATTTAAAATATGCAGTCTGCCCTTCTTGTCGGGAAGCTCAACGCCAATATGACGGTCGAAACGCCCTGGGCGAAGCAAGGCCGAGTCAAGCATCTCCTTGCGGTTCGTTGCCGCAATTAACAAGATACGCGGCGATTCGTTAGGATGGATACCATCCATCTCGGTCAGCAGCTGATTAAGCGTCTGATCATACTCACGATGTTGGCCGCCGTCTCGCTTTCCGCCGATAACTTCGATTTCATCAATAAAAATAACTGCGCTTTTTTTGCCTGCTTTCTTCGCTTTCGTCCGTGCCTCGGAGAACAAATCGCGAATACGGCCAGCACCAACACCGACATACATTTCTACGAATTCACTGCCGGAAGCAGCCAAATAAATCGAATCCGTGTAGTGGGCAGCCGCTCTTGCGAGCAACGTCTTACCTGTCCCCGGTGGACCTGCCAATAAAATGCCTTTCATCGGACGTATGCCGAGCTTCGCAATCTGTTCCTGCTTGACTAGAAAATCAAGGGATTCAATAAGCTCCTGCTTCGCGCGATCTTGACCGCCAATCTGCTCGAACATAAGCGGAGCCGATTTAGTAGCGGCGCTGCGCTTCCGGCTCGATGCAGCCGTCATCCGACCTTTGCCTCTTGCCAGATATACAAGCGCGAATCCAAGCACACCAAGCATCACGATAGGAACGACGTTCAAGCCAATATAAATAAAGAAAGCAATGAGTACCGGCACAACGCCGATTGCAATTTCAATCCAGTATTGACGTATATTACGCATTTTCCCACACTCCCATCTGTGCAGGCGTTCTTGGCAATACGATAAACTTAACCGCATTATCCGTTTTCAACGTAATGTAGATATTATTGTCGTCCATCTCGGTTTCAGCTTGAATTGCAGGGTTATCCTGTCCTGCTTCTTCCAGCGCCTTAGGAATATTCGAGTAAGCCTTATTTTCCATCGCTTCCGCTACTTCGAACAGCGCTTGATACCAATAGTCATCCAGCACCTTATTCGACTCGTTAAGAACATCCAGCTTGAGTTCACGGCTGCCTATGGCACCTTTACCATTATGATTAATCGATTGATAAATCTCGCGGAGATTCGCATCTTGCGATAGAGTGACATCAATCGTTACTTGATCCTTGCTCATCTTCGGCTTTGCCGAATTCACAATTCCCGGCACGTCTGCAATCGCATCCTCAAGAGGCGCAGCAACAGCGACTTGATTATATATCGTCCATCCGCCGAACAATACAGCAACGGATATAGCGGCTGTAACAATGACCGGTACGACGCTTATTTTTTTCATCTCTTTATCGCCTCCGATATAATTGATAGATCATCCGTATATCGATCACGCTATACAAAAGTATATCATAACTATCAACAGATCGGTCGGTGTAAAAACAGGAAACGGAGCCTATTGAGGCTCCGTCTTTGCTGGCAGCTTATATTCGTTTAAAAAATCGCCGCTCGTAAATGAATAAAAATCGTAGTAATAATGGGTCTGGTCTGCCTTAAGCGTATAAAAGATTTCCCATACCGGCTTGTCGCCAAGCAGTCCAGGCTGCATACGCTTTACAACAGCTTCAGGCTTCGCGAGATCGAACTTCGCCCTAATGTTATTCTTCGCTTCTGCTTCCGATGCTTTCACGACAATCGGTTCTTGCGTCGAAGTTTCTTCGTCAGTTTCTTCGTCTCCAGGTCGCGGCAGCCATACATAGATCTGTTCGCCATCCGCATTTTTACCGGAAACAAACCAACTTACTCGATCCCAAATATGTTTGCTTATTTGATCGACTTCCGTCAAGTCTGCAGCTTCTATCGCTTCTGCTTTCGCCGCCCTCTCATCCGACCAGCGAGGAGACTTGATATCCTTATAATAAATCGCTGTCGTCGTGATGATGATGAGCAGAACGGCGACGATGACAAAGATCCATCGCTGCGTAGTCATAATCGGCGGACGTTTCTTCGTATCCGCGCGCATTAGGCTTGCAGCAAACGCTCGAAGCTCGCTTGCGCTTCGAAGCGGATTTTTTCCTCATCCAGCAATGTACATTCACCATTTTGAACAACTTGACGTCCATCTACCCACACATGCTGCACATCGCGCCCCGACCCGGAATAGACCAAATGCGATAAGATATCTGTCAGCGGGTAGAACTGAGGCTGATCCAAGTTAATAGCAATAAAATCGGCTTTCATGCCAACACGCAAGACGCCAATCTGATCTTGCTGCCAGATCGAGCGGGCACCGTATACCGTTCCCATACGAAGCGCTTCTATCGCAGGTATTGCCGTCGGATCGCCAGATACTCCCTTGTGCAGAAGTGCGGCAAGCTGAATTTCTTGGAACAAGTCCAGGTTATTGTTGCTCGCTACGCTATCCGTCCCAAGTGACACGGTAACGCCAGCTTTCAGAAGATCAGTCACGCGAGCAACACCGCTCGCCAGCTTCAAGTTGCTTACCGGGTTATGGGATACCGCTACGCCGCGAGCGGCTAACAGCTCAATCTCGGCATCGTTAAGATGAACGGCATGGGCTACAAGCGATGGCCTTGAGAAAAAGCCGTGCTTGTCCAAATGCTCAACAGGACGCAAGCCGTAATCGCGAACGTTTTGCTCTACTTCGGCAATCGTCTCGGACATATGGGTATGAAGTGGCAAGTTATAGTCATGCGCCGCTTGAACGAAACGCTCTATATAATCAGGCGGACAGGTATAAGGCGCATGAGGCGATATCATCGTCGTAATTCTACCGTCGGCTTTGCCATTCCAATCACGAGCAAAGGCTATTGCTTCTGCCAGCTTCGCGTCTTGCACTTCCTTCTCGCACAAGCCGATAACGCCGCGAGTCAAGCAGCCCCTAATACCCGACTTCTCTACCATCATTGCTACCTGGTCCATCCGATCATACATATCAACGAATGCCGTTGTACCCGTCTTAAGCATTTCGACGATAGCCAAAGCGCTGCCCGCCTTTGTATCTTGATCGACATACTTCGCTTCCATCGGCCACATCTTCTCTTGCAGCCATACTTGCAAGTTTTGATCATCCGAATATCCGCGCAACAGCGTCATTGCTGCATGTCCGTGCGTGTTAATCAATCCCGGCATAAAAGCCAGCTTGCTGCCGTCAATCTTCTGCGCATCAGCCGCAACGTCGACAGGTGTAGCTTCCCCTAAGTATGTAATACGGTCATTCGTTACGACCATATGTCCTTTAAACGTCATGCGGCTCTCATCCATCGTGATGAATAAGCCGTTCTCAATCCATAGTTGACTCATTAGCTGATTCTCCTTCTCCTGCTAAATAATAGGCCAAGCTAAGCAAATCACGCGTGAAATCGGCGTTGTGAATCCGAATATGCTCGGGTACGCGCAGAATTGCGGGTGCGAAGTTCAATATGCCTTCGATACCTGCTTCCACGAATTGATTCGCGACGTTCTGCGCTTCGTGGGCAGGTACCGTAATGATACCAATTCGAATACTTTGCTGGACGATAATTCGCGGCAGTTCTTCCATCGGCAGTACCTGCAGGTTGTTAATGCTAATGCCGATCTTGCTCGGGTGAGCGTCGAACACGGCTGTGATCTTCATATTGTCTTTGGAATACTTATTGTAATTGCATAAAGCATGTCCTAGATTACCGGCACCGGCGAGCGCTACGTTAATCGGTTGATCGACCTTAAGAATTTGTCTGATCTTCTCGATGAGATACAGAACGTCGTAGCCGATCCCTTTGCGGCCGAACTCTCCGAAATATGCGAGATCCTTGCGAATCTGAGCAGGATTAAGGTCGAGCTTAACGCCCAATTCCTGAGATGAAACGGTTTGAACTTCACGAGTGTGTAGCTCGTTCAACACTTGAAGATAGATAGGCAGCCGTCTAACGACAGCTTCTGATATTTTCGTCTGCTTCAACCTTTCTCCTCCTCTGATATCGCTGGTTTCTGCTCACTCGAATCCTTCTTATCTGCTGCACTAACGCTGCTGCTTAGCCACTCTCGCATGCGCAGCACCATTTGCTCCGTATGCATCGTTTCAATCTTCGGTCCCGGTAAGGAATACAGGAAATGCTTGCCGTAATACGCATCGATGATCCGCGTATCGTAGATAATCACAATGCCTTTGTCTTGCGATGTTCGCACGAGCCGCCCGAATCCTTGCTTAAAACGAATAACGGCTTGCGGGATGGACAGCTTCATGAACGGATTTTGCTTCTGCCTCAGTAGCAGCTCTGACTTAGCTTCCGCAAGCGGATGGTTAGGCGGCTGGAAAGGCAAGCGTACAATGGCGAGACAGATGAGCGCTTCCCCGGGAATGTCTACCCCTTCCCAGAAGCTGCTCGTGCCAAGCAGAACCGATTCAGGCTGCTGCCGGAAACGTCTCGTCAACTTCGTCCGGTTGCCGCTGTCGATGCCTTGGCCAAGCACTTGTATGCCGGACTCAGACAAACGCTCCTTAAGCGGCTCATACACTTGCTTCAGCATCTTGTACGATGTGAATAATACAAGCATTCTTCCCTTCGTTTCCTTCGCCGATGCTGCCAATGATTCCGTCAACATATCTAAGTAGGCTTGATCCACATAGGAGCCTTTCAATACTGGGAAGTTGCGAGGAATGACGACAAGCGCCTGCTCCCGATAATTGAACGGCGACGGCAATTGCACGGTCTTAAGCCGGCCTTGCTCCTCGTACCCTGTAAGTCCTAGCTGTTCGGCTGCGTATTGGAACGACTTCTGTACCGACAAGGTAGCCGAAGTCATGACAATGCTTTCTTTGACATCGAAGAAATATTTCTGAAGCTGTTCACTCACATCTACCGGTGCGGCATACAAATGAACCGATCGGTAACGATATGCGCTGCTCGCCTCAATCCAGAATACTGACGCAGCCTGCTCCAGCTTGATGAAAATATGCAATTCATCTTTTACGCGGGTCAAATCCCTTAAAGCGCCGTTAAGATCTGTAATGGCAGCTTGAATCGTTGAATCATCCACACGATCCTTAATATCATTAACCATTTTATCCAACGTTCGAATAATCCGATTCAGCTCCGTATGCACATTACCTTCGGTCGTAACAGCGTCGTCCCAGCCAGCTGGCAGCTCGCCGATCTTCAATCGGCAAACCGCTTGCCCGGCTTCACCTGAAGCAAGCTCATTCGATATCGAGGTAAAGCTATAGAACATTTCGAACAGTTTATCCCAATGATCTTTAATATCGTTAAATATCGGGATGACCGTATCGATTGTTTCAAGCCAAGCTGATTGGTGCGCATCATCCTCGTATTGCAGCTTAATTCTAAGTGCTGGAAGCAAGCCAGATCTGGCATCCTTATAAAGACGCTGTACAGTCTGATTGAACGAGAAATAGCTGACCTGCATGCCAAGATGCTTGCCCGCGACCTCTTCCACATGATGCGCTTCATCTATAATAAGATGACTGTAAGTTGGAAGCAAACGATGATCCGCTTGGATATCGGTGAATAACATCGAATGATTAGTCACGCATACATCTGCGATGTTCGACTCCTGCTTGGCGCGATGGTAATAACAACGTTTGAACCACGGACATGCCCGGTTAAGGCATGAATCGGCATCGCTGGCTACGGTTGACCAGAAGTCAGCGCCTTTATTGCCGAAATTCAGCTCTTCTTGATCGCCGGTCTCCGTTTCACCAAGCCAAACGACCATTTGTGCAGCTGTAATGACATCATCTATTGGCGATACAAGATCTTTCGTATTCACTTTGCCTTCGAATTTGCGCAAACATAAGTAATTGCCTCTTCCCTTAAAGATGGAAGCCTTGAAAGGAAACGGCAGCACGTCCTCGAGCAGCGGAATATCCCGTTGCCGAAGCTGCTCTTGCAAGTTAATCGTATGTGTGCTGACAACAACCTTTTTATTGTTGCGAATACCGTAATACAAGGCCGGTATCAGATAACCTAAAGACTTGCCTGTTCCTGTGCCCGCTTCAATAAGCAAGTGCTGTTCACTGTTTAAAGCATTGTACACTTCATGGAACATTTCAGTTTGCGCTTCGCGCTCCTCGTAATTTTCGAAGCGAGCTTCGAAACGCTGCTTCACATCCGCCAAATAATGTTCGAATGACAATTCGCCGAGCGAGATATTGTCGCTCTCGGCTCTCGGCGGCTGTTCTTCTGTCCATTCCCTAGCTTTAAGCGCAAATTGATTAAAGTAATCGTATTCTGCAGGCTCGAACACATTTCGAACTTCCATACGCTGCAGCGTCTCTGCTATAAACCAGCTTAAATCGCTTCCATCGTTAATGAGCGCAGATAGCCGCTGCAACGTAAGCAGCGGCAATTGGCGAAGCTTCTGAACAATTTCGATAAATAAGTTCGCAGTAGCGAGAGCATCGCTGTCCGCACGATGGTGGCTTTCATGCTCGATGCCGAACATTTCCGTGACAGCGCCGAGCTGATAAGTCGTAATGGAAGGATATAATATGCGAAGCAGTTCAATTGTATCGAGCCTGCGTCCGGCGAAACCAAGATACCCGCAACGATCAAGCGCTTGATTCAGAAAGCCTGCATCAAAACCAACGTTATGCGCGACGAGCACAGCATCATCAAGCAAGGGTATGAGCTGTACGAGTACCTCCTGCAATTCCGGCGCATCTTCAACTACAGCATCATCAATGCCGGTTAGTTGAGTAATAAAAGCCGGTATCGGAACAGTAGGCCGTACGAAAGTGCTGAACGTTTGTAATACTTCAAGCTCTTCCGAAACAAGAGCCAGTCCGATTTGCAAAATATCGTCGGACTGGCTATGCCCGGTCGTCTCTAAATCCAGTACTGCAAATTTCATTCGTTCCCCGATCCTCTCACAAACAGCACAGCTCCGTGCTTCCAAAATATAACGATAATTGCAAAGGCGTTTGCTGACATGACTTCAAGTTGTTCAGCGGGTCGGTAAAGCTGGGATAAACTTGATGAGCCTTCATGAACAGCTTCTCCGCATGGGCAAGGTTCATATGAACCGCTTGAATGCATCCTAGCGCATTATAGCCTAAAGCAAGCCATTTAGGGAAGTCCGTTAATGCAATCAATAATTGAAAATGCCGCTGGGCTTCGTTCCAATTCTGCATATGCATATGGGTCATGGCCAGAAACAGACGAGCAAGATTGCATTCCGGCGATTGTCCTACAGCGACCTGAAACTGCGCGGCGGCTTCAGGGAACATCAATAATTTATAATAACCTTGTCCCTTGGAAATAATAGGTGCAGCATCTTCTGGAATTTCTAGATCCGCTTTGTTGCAAACGGACGAAGCAGACGCTGTGTAAACGTGAGATGCTGCCGGCTCCTGTTCAAGAGCTTTCGCAGCATCGCTACCACCTGACCCTGTCGTTGCTGGGGCGGACTTGCTTACAAGCTCGCCGTAGCTGTCCTTGAAGTCAGACAGCTTCTCTTCAAATTCAAGCCATTGTTCGATGAACGAATCGCTCACCTTCTTAAGCTCGTTCATTTGCTGCTCGAACTGCCTTTTTTGCTGCTCGCATGCATCAGGATATTGCTGGATCATCTGATCGAGCAGCTCATTCATTTCAGTAAACATATGCTGGAACATACCGCATCCCGCCTTCGCCAAAGAATTAAGGAGTGTGTTATGCTCATTTTTTGTTTTTACGACGCTTTTCATTCAGCATCCCAGCCGTTACATAAGTAAGGAATTAAGTAAAGAACAATCGCGCGCTTCCATGCAAATATTACAAAATCGTTGAATGAAGCTCTTCCGTCAGTGAACGAAGCGGCTTGTTATCGGCATCCAGTATCGTTACGATCGGCTTGTGCGCTTTCGCTTCTTCATTGCTCATAGATGCATAAGAAATAATAATGACTTGATCTCCCGGCTGTACTTGCCTTGCAGCTGCTCCATTCAAGCAAATGACGCCAGATCCGCGCTCACCGACAATGACGTACGTTTCGAAGCGTGCCCCGTTATTGTTATTAACGATTTGCACTTTCTCATTCTCCCATATATCGGCTGCATCCATCAAATCCTCATCAATGGTAATGCTACCTACATAATTGAGGTTCGCTTCCGTAACCGTGGCCCGGTGAAGTTTTGATTTCATCATTGTTCTGAACATAGTCCTGTACCTCCGTTCTCTCCAATAAACAATTATCAATTAATCTTGTCGTTCCGAATTTAACCGCCAGCGCAAGAAGCAATGGCTGCTTAACTTCAAACAACGATTCCGCTTGCGACAACGTGTCAAGTCTTGGATAATGAAGCAGCTCTACATAATCAATGACGGCTTCGCTTGATTTGCTAATATGAAGCTTCACTTTAGCCAAGAGGCGTTCTGCGTTCATGTCAGGCTCCAGGTACCATTCGCTAGCAAGTGCAAGAGCTTGCGACAGCACGACCGCCTGGCTGCGTTGCTCGGCGCTTAAATAAACGTTGCGCGAGCTCAATGCGAGTCCATCGGGCTCACGCACAATCGGACAAGGGACAATTTCTACCGGTATGTCCAGATCATTGACGATTTGCTCAATCACGGCTACTTGCTGCGCATCCTTCATGCCGAAGTAAGCGCGATCCGGTTGAACAAGATGGAACAGCTTGCTGACAACTAGACCTACTCCGTCAAAATGTCCGGGACGCGATGCCCCGCATAAGCGATCTGTAACCTGTTCAACGATCAAACGAGTCAGCGGCTTCTCCGGATACATCTCGGCAACTGACGGCATAAATACAACATCTACGCCAACCGCTTTTGCCAATGCTAGATCTCTTGCTTCATCCTTCGGATATCGGTCCAAATCTTCATTCGGACCGAATTGAAGCGGATTTACGAATATACTTAGTACCGTAATATCGTTATTTTCCTTCGATTGCCGCATCAGACTTGCATGTCCTTCATGCAAATAACCCATGGTCGGCACAAAGCCGATGCTTGCGCCCTCTTTTCGGAAGGCGGCTAATTGCTGCTTAAGGTCTGCTTTCGTTTGGCTAATGATCATGACAGCCGCACCTCCGCAGCCGACTTCGTTGACTTCTCTATCGGTTCAGAACCAGAACCGTTACCTCCGTATAGAGGTTGAACAGCCGACGTATGGCCCAGGAAAGCATGCTCCTCCGCTGGGAAGGCAGCCCCTTTAACATCTTGAACATAGGACTGAATGGCATCTCTAATCGTGGTGCCGATGTCAGCATACGTTTTAACGAATTTTTTGGGTGTATAAGGCGATGCGTATTGCAGCAGATCATGGTAGACAAGCACTTGCCCGTCACAACCGCGTCCTGCCCCGATCCCAATCGTAGGAATTGTGAGCGCCTCGCTTATTGCCGCTGCGAGAGGTTCCGTTACGAGCTCCATTACGATGCTGAACGCGCCGGCTTGCTCCAAGGCTTTAGCGTCACTCATAAGACGTTCAGCTTCCTTGTCGAGCTTACCTTGCACCTTGTAGCCGCCAAGCTGATGCACGGATTGCGGTGTAAGTCCGATATGCCCCATCACCGGAATGCCGGCTTTCACCAATGCTTCGACGTCTGCTACAATTTCTGTTCCGCCCTCGAGTTTAAGCGCGTGGGCTCCGCCCTCCTGCATGATTCGCGCCGCGTTGCGAAGAGTCGTCTCGCGTGACGCGCCGTATGTCATGAACGGCATATCGGCAACGATGAACGTTTGCCCCGCTCCGCGAGCTACCGCCCTTGTATGATAAATGATGTCGTCGATCGTTACCGGTATTGTCGTCTCGTAGCCAAGTACGACATTTCCGAGCGAATCACCGACCAATATAACGTCAATACCTGCTTCCTCGGCTAACTTCGCCGAAGGATAGTCGTAAGCGGTGAGCACGGAAATCGCATTGCGTTCCTGCTTCATTTTTTTCATTGATGTGATCGTCAGTCGTTTCCTCATCAGCTTCTCATCCCCTTCGAATGGTATAAGAACAGAACAAGTCTATTCTTATATTTTAAACACAAAAAAACCTTTTAGCCGCTGCTAAAAAGGTCCCCAAACTGAAAAGGAAACGATTTCTTATGGTGCTTCCTTCTGTCTCGGTCCTAGCGGCTCAGAGCAGAGTGTGCTTTTCCAACCATTTGCTTAAAACTTAAATTGTCGAACGATTGTCAGTGCAGCTTCCAAGGAATACCGCCTGATACCGCTATTTTAACAGACTTCTGTCTATTCGTAAACGGATGCGCGCAGCTTATGTCGGTTCGCCCATTTCAGCCGAAAAAATGGGAATGACACTGCCGTCCTCCAATTGAATGTTAATCGCGCCGGATGTATCAAGCCCTACTGGAATGCCTGTTATCGTACCTTGCGGTGTCACCAAGCTCGCTGGTTTGCCAAGCGAGACCGAGAGTGCCTCCCATATCGTAATAATTGGGCTGAACCCTTGCTCTTGGTATAGATCGTACAATTGCTCCCACTCATGCATGAACTGAATGATAATATCGCTCCGCGACAACGTTTGTCCTGAAGCGATGCGCAGTGAGGTCGCCTTCTCAAGAAGTCCGTCAACATAATCGGATGGCTCCAGATTGACGCTAATACCCACACCGGCAATCACATAACGAAGCCGTTCGTCTTCTGCTGCAGATTCCAATAAAATGCCGCTTATTTTCTTCCCTTCGATCAACAGGTCATTTGGCCATTTGATGCCGATGGACAGTCCTGTTAGCCGTATCAAGCTTCTGCACAATGCAACAGCAGTAAGCAGAGTCAATTGCGGAGCAAAGTGAATCGGCACGGATGGACGTAGCACCATGCTCATCCATATGCCTTTGCCTTTCGGCGATACCCAGCCTCTTCCCATGCGCCCCCGACCGCTCGTCTGTTGTTCTGCAATGATAAGCGTACCTTCAGGAGCACCGTTCTCTGCCGCATCCCTAGCGACAATCTGCGTCGATTGAACAGTGTCGTGCAGATGAATGTTTCTACCAAAGCGGCTTGACGTCATACGGCTTGAGAGCAGATCGGAATCGAGCTTGTCCGGAATGCTCAACAATCGGTAGCCTAAACGTCGGGATGCCTCAAAACTATAGCCCTCGGCCTCCAGCTTCTGAATCTGCTTCCATATCGCCGTTCGGCTCACTAGCAGCTCCTGGCTCATCTTCTCTCCGGATACATATTGACCCGGCTCTCGTAAAAACATTTGCAACAGCTTATCGTTACTCATTGTTATTGTCCTCTTTATCCCAAAGTTCGGCTTGCGCGAGGAGCGTCTCTCGTTCATTCGCGAGCTCGCAGCTAGCCACTTGTACAAGCAGATGATGCAGACACCGGCTCACCCAAGGACCTGTCGGTTTCATAAGCCGCTGAGCAAGCGTACGTCCATTCACATCCAGCTGCTTTAACGTTATGATTGGAAACGCATTTAATTGTTCCTTCAGCATGGACAAATCGATTGCATCTGAACCTGAGCCGACTTCATTATAATGTAGGGCAGCTTCAACGAGAAGCCAATCCTCCGACATTTGTCTGCCTTCGCGAATAACAGTCTCAACCCACCACTGCTTAAGTGAAGGAGCGTTGACAGCTCTTTCTCTCTTCATATCAATGGCATTCTCATGCAAACGGATCAATCCTGTAATTCTCATTCTTCGATTATTCGATAGCTTCAGCAGTCGCAATGATTCATCTGCAGCGACCGAAGAAATTGCGCTTTCAATCAGCACGGCAGCCCATCTGCAATCCAAATCATCAAGCAGACTGATCCGCCCGTATACTTTATCGCTTCGACTCGCGGTTAAGGTACAGTTCCGACTCAAACTTTGAAGCAGCGGAAGCTTGTCTTTCAACTTAAACAGCAAGCCGCTCGCATGCAGCCATGCGAGCGCTCTGCGCGGATCACTGCCGGCAAACATCTTGTCGAGCTCGGCTTGGACGCGCTCCATTGCAATATGCCGCATAAGTTCGCTATGTTTCTTAAGTGCCCTCCAAGTGGAGACGGTCGGCTGAAAGCCGTAGACGGCTATGAACCTGACTGCTCTCACCATTCGCAGCGCATCTTCCTGAAAGCGCGCATCGGCATCCCCAACACAGCGAATATAACGCAGCTCGATGTCGTTAGCGCCGCTGTATGGATCGTAGACGCTCCCGTCTTTCATAAGCGCCATCGCATTGATCGTGAAGTCGCGGCGCAACAGATCGCCTTCGAGACTCGTTATGTACGCAACGCCAGAAGGCTTGCGATAATCCTCGTAAGCAGACTCCTGGCGATAGGTCGTCACTTCATAGGTCTCCCCTTCATGAACGATCGTAATCGTTCCATGCTGGAGACCAGTCGGTATACATTTTGGAAACAAAGCCATAACCTGTTCAGGTCGCGCAGAAGTTGCAATATCGACGTCCTTGACCGGAAGTCCGATAACCGTATCTCTTACCGCGCCGCCTACAAACACCGCTTCATAACCGTTTTCCTCAAGCTTAGCGACAATTGGCACAGCGGCTTCGAGCAGCGTGGGCAATGTAAGCTTCATACGTTATCCAGCCTCCGATACATGTGTCAATTTGCAAGCACTTTACTCTCCGCAGACGATCATTGGCATTTCTGCTTCAATTCCGAGTACCCGGTAATAAATTTGTTCATATTGAGCAGTAATCACATCGTTGCAGAACTCATGCGTCGCACGGAAAATACATGCTTTTCTGAATTGCTCATGCAGCTTCTCGTCTTGCAGCAGACGAATCGCGTTTTCTGCCATGCTCTCCACATCGCCAATTGGGCTCAAGAAGCCCGTCTCCCCATGTGTAACAAGCTCTGGGATTCCGCCTGCGTTAGAGCCGATCGTCGGCACGCCGCATGCCATCGCTTCAAGCGCAACGAGCCCGAAGCTTTCCTTCTCGGATGGCAGCAGCAGTACATCGGCCAGTGAAATGACTTGCGCAACGTCCTCCTGCTTGCCTAGAAAGACAACGCGATCTTCAAGTCCCATGTTTTTGATTTTGCATTGGATCTTGGTCAATTCCGGCCCTTCGCCTACAAGCATCAGCTTCGCCGGCATCTTCTCCGCTACCTTGGCGAATATATCGATAACATCTCCGACCCGCTTCACGGGACGGAAGTTGGAAATATGCATGAGCACTTTCTCATGCGGCTTGACATAATCGGCACGCAGTGAAGCCGAATCTCGCGGATAATAAATCCGTTTGTCGACGAAGTTATACGTCAAGTCGATCGGCGTCATAATATCGAGCAAGTTTCTCGTTTCGTTAATCAAATCATTCGATACGGCGGTTACCGCATCACTTTGATGAATGGCTAGACGGATCAAGTCTTTAAGCGATTCGTCTTGCGCCAGTACCGTAATATCCGTACCGTGCAACGTCGTCACTGTCTTCAAACCATCGCCAATCATTTGCTTCGCCAAGTAAGCACATACCGCATGCGGAACCGCGTAATGAACATGAAGCAGGTCTAGCTGCTGCATCTTCGCCACTTGAGCCATTTTGCTGGCAAGCGATAAATCATATGGCGGGAAACGAAATACATAATAATCGTTAACTTCGACTTCATGGAAAAAAATATTTTTGTGAAAATGTCCCAATCGGAACGGAATGCTATGTGTAATAAAATGAATCTCATGACCGCGTTCGGCAAGCAGTTTACCGAGCTCTGTGGCAACAACACCTGATCCGCCAAGCGTAGGGTAGCAGGTAATGCCGATCTTCAGTTTCTTCGCCACTTTTGTCGCACCTCCTGTGCAAGCGTCTATCTGTTTAATGTATTCGACAAGAGCTGTACGATTTGTCTTTGATCTTAAAATAACGTAACAGCATGCGGGCGCTTAATCGCGAACCCTTCGGCGTAGGCCCATCCGCGGGCTTGTCCAAGCAAAGCATCTCTTGCTTCAACCCGTTCAACATAACTATTCGTCAGCGGGGTCGACACACGGTCTTCACCCGCAGAGGCTTGACTGAATTGCGAGCGATAGGCAAGCATCGATTGACGCTTCACGTCATAATGCTCGCTTACATCCACGACTAGCGATACCTGCTCGATATCGTTTATATAATAATAAATGAATTGTTCGACTTGAACTGGCGGAATCTCCGGCAAATAACGACGAAGTTTGGCATTGAATACCGCTTCCTCGATAAGCCGGCTGCAATTCACATGATCCGGATGGCGATCTACCCAATACGGCGCGAACACGATTCGAGGACGGAAATAACGAATTTCCGCAACAATTCGCTCGATCTGCTCCTTCGTGCCTTCAAGCCCTCGATCAGGCATGCCGAGATTCGTTCTTGCGGATAGACCAAGCACCGCAGAAGCATCGGCAGCTTCTTGCTGCCTCAGCTCTACGGTGCCGTTAGAAGACATTTCCGCAAGAGTCAGATCACATACACCTACACGATGACCGGCACGCACATGCTTCGCAATTGTGCCGCCCATCCCAATCTCCGCATCATCCGCATGAGCGCCGAATACGAGTATGTCCAATGACTCCGATTGCGCAGTCCTCACGTTCATTTTGTTTCCTCCGGCTTGTATTTATGTACAAGCTCTCTCCATGCAAAGTCACCGCGTTCCAACGCCTTCACAAGCAGCTCAGCTGTCGCGATATTCGTCGCTACCGGAATGCCTTGTACATCGCAAAGACGAAGCAAAGCAATAATGTCCGGCTCATGCGGCTGCGCCATTAACGGGTCGCGTAAAAAAACAATCAAATCCATTTCATTATCCGCAACGAGAGCGCCAATCTGCTGGTCGCCGCCAAGCGGACCCGATCTGAAGCGATGTATGTTAAGCTTCGTCTGCTCCATAATACGAGTGCCGGTCGTACCGGTCGAATATAATTGATGAGGAACAAATACATGCTCATAAGCGATAACGAAATTAACCATTTCTTCCTTCTTGCGATCATGTGCGATAAATGCGATCTTTAACATGCCTTTCCCCTCTCCCGCTGCGCAAGCTCATTAATCCATAATATGTTCGAAACCGTAGATCATCCCGCTGTAGTTCATAACCTTCTTCACCGCGAGATTAACACCCGGCATATAACCGGCGCGGTCATAAGAATCGTGGCGAATCTTGAGCGTTTGTCCATGACCGCCGAAGATAACCTCCTGCTGGGCGAATACGCCCGGCAGCCTGACGCTATGTATGCGGAATCCGTTGTAATAGCCGCCGCGAGCCCCTTCAATCGTTTCCTCTTCCTTCGGATTGCCTTGGCGAAGCTCTTGTCTCACTTGAGAGATCAGCTCCGCTGTCTTGATTGATGTACCAGATGGCGCATCAAGCTTCTGATCGCCGTGATATTCGATAATTTCGACATGCGGCATATATTTGGAAGCTTGTGCGGCGAACTTCATCATCAGTATAGCACCGATGGAGAAGTTAGGCGCGATCAAACCGCCAATGCCTCTCTCCTTGCAAAGCTCGTCCAGCTCCACGATCTGTTCCGGCGTAAACCCCGTTGTCCCCATAATCGGACGAACTCCGTGAAGTATGGATTTCTTAGCATTGCTATATGCCGCTTGCGGTACCGTGAAATCAACAAGAACATCGGCCCCGGCGCTTGCCAGTGCTTCCTCTAGCGTTGCGCTTACGGTTACGCCTGTTTCGCGAACGCCTGCGAAGATCCCTGCGTCGACAGGGCCGGCCGAAGGAGCGACGGCTGCGACGAGCTGCAGCGCCTCATCCTCCAGCACCATTTTCACAACTTCCCGACCCATTCTTCCGCTTGCGCCTACTACAGCAACTTTTATTTTCTCAGTCGTCATCGCAATCACCTATTCCTTTTTCGTTTCATTCCGCCGTTCTTTAGCCGTTCCGACCGCCGTTTGCGGATTACGTCAGCGAACAAAGTCCGAGCAGACGAATGTTCGGGTTCAAGCCGTATCGCCTCGCGCGCGGAAGCAACTGCTTCATCCAATCTCCCGAGTGAACCATATACGACACCTAATGTATAGAAGGCTTCGAAGCAGAGCGGATCCAGCCTCGTTGCTTCAATAAGCAGCAGGGTCGCCTTATCAGGTTGATTCGGATCGTTCAATAGAAGCAGTTTCGCTTCAGTCAGAAGCAGCTTCGATTCTATCGTATGCAAGTGGAATCTGAATTCTGCGTTGTCCGGTTCAAGCGCCAGCGCGCCATCCGCATAATGCTTCGCTTTGTTCCACTTGCCGCTGCGCGAGCAAGAGATCGCGCATTTATGATAATAACTCGCATTGTCCGGCTCTACCGCTATGGCTTGCTCAAACCAATATATCGCTTGCTCAAAATCACTGTTAAGGATGAATTCATAAGCTTTCTTGATGCAGCCCTCTCCGTCCATCCGCCCATCCTCCTTGTACACAGGTTGATGGTACAGCATATGTAAGGAGCTTGTTTACAGTTCGGTCGTTTTCTTCGTCCACCGATTAGCATCGCGCGTCGCGAACTTGTGCATGACCTTATCATGAGCCTCAGTGAGGTCAATGCCTAGTGAATTAGCGAAGCAGGATAGCAGGAACAAAATGTCCCCGAGCTCCATTTCGACCGAGTTATCCGCCTCGTCCGCTTTCTTGGGCTTCTCGCCGTAGAAGTGGTTGATTTCTCTAGCGAGCTCGCCTACTTCCTCAGACATTCTTGCCATAAGCGCAAGCGGACTGAAGTAACCTTCCTTGAATTGCGAAATATAAGCGTCAACTTCACCTTGTATATCCTTCAACGATTTATCTGACATCGTCTCTAATTCCTTTCCGACTAAGCTGCAACTTGGGTTTGGTTTGTAGAAATGCCCAAATCCATATACGTTTCTATGTTAACGTAAGTCGTTCATGAAAATCAATGTTTTTCGTTTATTGAATGACCAAGCGCAAATGTTGTACTCGATGCTCGGCACATTGTCGCTTTCCGGCCGACTTACGCCGCTTCAGGCCAATAGCAAAGCAAGTAACGTATGACCTAAATCGAGGCGTCACGCTGCTCCCTGCGAAGGGCGCGTATTCCGAACAACAAAAAGAGGTCGTCTATTGCGTCGTCCAATGGCAGGAAACCCGCCGATTGAAACAAATTGTACGCAATATCGACCCTCGTGCCTTTATCGTCATTAACGAAGCGCATGATGTGCTAGGTGAAGGATTCAAGGAAGAATAGCTCTATTTCAAAGGCTTGATTCCATATGGCGAGCGTTGATATTTGCGCCACCCTGAATAGGTTAGAACTGCGCAAATAATTGTCCCTAGAAACAGCGCCCAACTGATAGGATTCGTTGAGACGGCAGGCGCAACGACCGGCAAAACAGCTGTCTCACGTCCTTCATCGAACAATTGAACGAGCTTATCCCTTAACGCATCCAGCGACTTGTTAACCCGTTCACCATTCGATCCGCCGTCCATAATGCCGTCCAATAGCAAGTCTGTATAATGGGCACGAATAAGTGCTTCATTAATTGCAGTATCGCCATACTGAATAGATGCTGCTAGCTCGATTCGGATCAAATGCTCGTTTAAGCTATCCATAGCCGCGCTTGCAGCGAGTGCGCCATCGTCTGTCGACCGCTTCCATGATTGCTGCACTCTCGTCCAATCATGAAGCAGCACGCTCTCATATTGCAGCCATAAGGCATGCTCTGGACGCACCAAAGCATCCGTAGACAGCTCGATGCGCGATGCAGCCATTAGCCAGCCTGAACCTGGCTCGCCTCTAACTAAAGCCTGCTCGATCTGGGCGACAGCCTCGTTAATCGCTTCCCAACCAGCTTGTGATCCTGAACCAGACGCAGAAGCTTGTTTGGTAAGTTGATTGAACTGCTGAAGCTTTAGAAATCCGGCTTGGCGATTATTCGTATAAGCTGCTTCATACAATGAAGCGGCCGCCTCGTCCAGGCTCGCTAACATTCTCGCCTCGGAACCTGCTATCAATGAATTGCCGCTAGGGCCAAATAATGTGTTTCCCCATACTGCGCTTGCTGAACCGATCGTCATGACGATACATAAGACGAATGGAATCATAATCCGTATCTTCATGGACATCCCCCCATAGTTTCATTCTATGAGGGTAAGACAAGCGTTATACCTTCTTTCTAAAGCGCCAGACGATCATTGCTGCAAAAAAGCTGAATATCGACAATCCGTATGTGAAGGCGCGTACGGCAGGAATATCGTCTTCCAACTCATCTGCAAGCCATGGGAAAACCTCATACGTATAATCAATCGTATCATTCAACAGCAGCCAAGCTGTGCCGACAAGCAGCGCGGCAAATCCGGCTTTCATATAGCGGAAGTATAACAAAGCTTCGACCGCCATCCCCAAATGCGATGCCATCAGCATATAATGCGTCCACTCTAGTTGATCGCCTTGCCAAGCGCCTGCTTCGATCATCGCTACTGCCCAAATACCGTATTTCACGGAGCATACGACAGCAAGAGCTTCGATAATAACACGCCCCCCAGTAACTAGACGCGAAGAACTTCTTGGCGGAAATAGCAAGTAGAGCAGCGCTAGCGTAAAAAATAAGCTGGCAGTCGGGCTGTCCGGCACGAACACCAAAACCCAAGAATCGAAGTTTTCGGATGTATAGATAAGCTGGCTTTCATACCAAATGTAGCCGTATACCGTTCCGAGCAGGTTGACCAAGAAGAGCAGCCATAGAAAAGGACGATAAAGCAAGATCGAGCTGTTCCATACCATTTTGTTCATTGTTCTCCTTTCAAGCGTAAACGGCTGAGGCCGTCCTTTGGCGGCAACTGCTATCGTTTCGCGGTGAAATATAAGCCAAGCATAAGCAGCAGATTTATACTTCTTATATTTCAAAAAAAACCTGACCGCATGATACGATCAGGTTTTTCTATTGCTTATGTTATTCGGTTGCAGCCTTCTGCTTAGACAGCCACGTTGTTAATTGATCTATCTCTTCAGTAGAAAGCTTAGAGCCAAATTCAGGCATAGCCCCGTTATTTTTACCGTTCGTTACGATCTCGACAAGCTCTTCCTTCGAATGCCTGTCGCCTACGCCTACCAAGCTAGGTACAGATCCTTGGCCTTTCAGGTCAGCTGCATGACACGAAACACATTGTGCTTGCTTCGCGATATCCATTGCTGGATCATTCGCGTCAACCAGTGCTGCTTCCACGGTAGGCTTCGTATAGTTCGGTCTTTCTTCGCCCTTCTCGGCAGCCTCGCGAGCTTTCTCCTCGCGCTCGATATGCTCTGGAACTTGTCCATTGATCTCGAGCTGGTGCTGATAGTGATCCCACGATATGACCGTCAAGTATACACATGCAATCAATGTAAGACCCATAAGCGATGAAGCGATCGGACGGCGGTAGAAGCGGCGTTCCTTGCCTGTATCGAGGAAAGGAGCGAGCAGCAAAGCGCCGAACATAACGCCTGGAATACCCATTGTACCAAGAACGATGTAGTCCTGGGATACGTAAGGATACTTAAGGAATTGATACAGGAACAGGAAGTACCAGTCCGGCATCGGAATAAATGCAGCGTTCGTCGGATCCGCAGGATAACCTAGCGGAGCCGGCTCAGCAATTGTCCATACTAGAAAACCGACCAAGACTACGCAACCGACCATCCATTCTTTAAGCAGGAAGTTCGGAATAAAGGCTTCCGACTTGCCCGGGTAAGAGGTATAGTCCGGCGGTATGTTCGGATGGTTGTTTTTCTTAACACGAGAATCGCCTACGTAGACAACTTTCTCGTCTGACTTATGACCATGCGCCATAATAAAATCCTCCCTTCGCTTAAAGTGGTCCAGAAATACCTTGCTTCCGTATCATCAAGAAGTGAGCTGCCAGCATGGCGATCAATGCGCCAGGCAAGAAGAACACGTGGATAGCGAAGAAGCGAGTCAACGTCTGAGCGCCTACGATGTCGCCGCCGTATAGGAACGATGCGATATACGGCCCGATATACGGAACGGATTCAGCGATCTGAACACCAACTTTTGTTGCGAAGTAAGCTTTGTTATCCCAAGGCAACAGGTAACCTGTGAAACCGAGGCCTAACATAATGAAGAAAATAAGCATCCCGACTACCCAGTTCATTTCGCGCGGTGCTTTGTAAGAACCGGTAAAGAATACACGCAGGGTATGTAGGAACATCATTACGATAACTAAGCTTGCGCCGAAGTGATGCATGCCTCGAACGATTTGTCCGAATGCAACTTTGTGCTGCAAGTAGTCAACGCTGGCATAAGCATTAATAATGTCCGGAACATAATACATGGTAAGGAACATGCCGGACAAAATTTGAATTACAGTGATGAAGAACGTCAAACCGCCAAAGCAGTATACGAAAGCGGAGAAATGATGAGCCGGGTTAACGTGCTCGGGCACCTCGTGGTCCGCAACGTCTCTCCAAAGCGGCGTAATGTCTAGACGTTCGTCAATCCAGTTGTACACACTTTTAAACATCTGAAATACGCCCTCCTTAACTCATCCGCGAGTTCGGCTTAACCGGACCGAGATAAACAAATCCGTCCTCAAGCTTCACTTCGTATTCATCCAACGGGTTCGGTGCTACGGCAAGGTTTTTGCCGTCCTTCGTATAACGCGCGTCATGACAAGGACAATCATACTCGTTTTTGCCTTTCGTGTTCCAGCCTATCGTGCAGCCCAAATGCTTGCACACTGGCGAAAGTGCAAATACCGTACCGTTGTCATCCTTGGAAATCCATGCCGCGAGCTCAGGATCGCTCACGTACCATCCATCGATTTGATGGATTTTGAATTTGAATTCTTGCGGTTCATTTGTAATTTTGCTTTCTTCAACAACTTTGACAAAAGTGCCTTCGCCCTTCTTCTCAAGGAGCGGGTCCACTGCAAAACGGACCATTGGCAATACCGCGCCGCCCATCATAAATGCAGTCGTGCCGCCGAGCGTATATGACAAAAATTGACGCCGGGACATTTCTTTGCGCTGAACCGGTCGATGCGCGGTCTCGTGTTGTTCGTGGTTACTCATCTTCTGTTCTAACCCCCTTTGCCAACCATATCTCGCGTCTTGCCGCACGGCAAAACACATGACGAACTAGGACATAACTTATAATAGCCTAGGTGCTAGGGAGCGTCAAGAATATGGCTGGATATTTGCGCGTCTAACAAAATGCCGTTCATTAATTTGTTATCATTTTGTCACATTTGACCTTGTCTGCCATAAGTTTTCCCCAAAACCCGATTTTATTATACAAAATGCCAATCGCCGCATCATTCCGTCTGAGATTGCCATAATAACCGAATTTCGTGAGAAACGAACGCTTGTTCAGGAATATGCCCATCTTCATTCGGTCGTATCCATAGGTCGGCTTCCTCGCAGCTCAGTTCAAGCGCCGGATTGGCCGACACAAGGACGACATATTTGAAGCCTGAACGCTTCAGACCCGCGCACATGGCGTTCACACTTTCAGAGAATGAACCGGATGAAGTCACATAATGGCAGGCCGGATAGGTCACTATACGCCCCTTGAACGGTATTTCAATTAAATCCATTATATCTCGCAATCTCTCCAGCCACTCGGTCGCCTCGTAAGGCTGCTCTGAACCGTCCATGCCCGTTACAGGCAGCAAGCAGGTGTCCAAATACGGGCGCAGCTCTTCCCATTGCTCCTTCTCGATCTCGCTAAACTTCATACTCTCTCTCCCAGCCCTCGTTTTGTGAACATCATACCTGAGTTTAATTGATAATTCCTTAGATTTCAAAAAAAAGCTTCCGTTCCGCATAGCTTCGGGCATCATATCCCGGTATGCGGACTTGGAAGCTTCTTATTTTCACGATTCCAACGGAACTTCGACCACGCTCGCGCCGTTATCGTTTTAATGCATTCAATTGTTTAGCAAGACGGTAAAACGTATCCTCATCGCCAGCAGCCAGCGCCTTATCGATTGCCTCGTGAATTTGCTTCGTCTGAAACTTGAGCACAGCATCGTCCAGCACCAGTTCGGCTGCCAGGCCGAGCATGGCTTCATACGCTACCTTCATTTTGTCCATAGGATACACCTCCAAACCGGCGTTAAGAGATCCTATATTCTATACCTTTCGTCACATAGCTCTCCATCGTCCTTCTCATGCGCTGCAAATCGTCATCTGTTAGTTCTCTTACGACTTTGGCGGGTGATCCGAGTGATAGAGTATAGGGTGGTATTTTTTTGTTCTCTGTAACAATCGAACCGGCTCCTATTAAAGCATATTCACCGATGTCTGCGCCGTTAAGTACGATTGCCCCCATTCCAATTAAAGTGCCTTTGCCTATCGTACAGCCGTGGATGATTGCCCCGTGCCCGACTGATACCTCATCGTCCAGGATAAGCGGCTGATCCGTATTCACATGCCCGATTACGCCGTCTTGGATGTTGCAGCTATGTCCAATGCGGATTGGAGCGAGGTCGCCTCGCAGCACAGCGTTGAACCATACGGTGCTCTGACGTCCTAAGCTTACGTCACCGATCAGCTTAGCGCCTTCCGCAATATAGACTTGCTCCTGCAACGAAGGCATTACTCCTTTGTAAGGCAATAGCATTATCCTTCATCTCCCATACATTCAAGTAGAGAGATACTACCAATTCACTAATTGAAAGTCAAATCATCCCGCAGCGTTCAAAATAACGGTTCGGCCAGCGAAACCCCAGCCACAATCGCTCTTCCTGCCTTTGTCATGCGAACAACCGTTCCATGCTCCGGGTGTTCACCCAGCCTGAGTAATCCGAGGTGAACCATCATCATCATAATACGCTGCTCGAGTATCATTTCCGCGCTGTCATAATAATACGGCTTAATAAACGGCAGAAGCACCTGACGGAGCGATTGCACCGTCACCCATTCCTCAGACAAAGCATTGATCCAGTGCACCAACGACAACAAGTTAGGGATGGGACTCTTATACAGCTTTAACCAGTAACGGTACATCTCCTCGGCTTCGGCCGGCGGCTTCGCAACGATCCGCTCTTGCCCGATTGCCGTTACCGTTAAGACGGCCTGCTGCTCGCTTATGTATTTGGCGTGATAGCAATAGTCATATAGATAGGACATCCGGTTCGGGTAGTAATTGAAATGTTTCCCGTATCCGAACCGCCACTCGCCTTTCCCTGGAAGTTCCTCTCTAACGCCGAATCGATCCAACAGCTGTACACTGAAGCGCTTATACATCGAGCCGTCTGGCGTCAATTGGATTTCGTTGTGATAGGCATAATGGAGAAGCTGCCTGATATCATCCTGGATGAGCATCTGTTCATCACGGTATACTGGCGGTTCATCGGCATACTGCAGCTCTGCGGCGAACTTCCGTTTTAATGTATCGCGAAATCGCGACTTCAAATCGTTGGGCACTTGGAACAAATAACGATTCGGACCGCTGAAGCCATTGAATAACCAGCCCTGATGCTTAAATTTTGCGATGATGTCTCGCGGACTTAATGGCTGCGGCTCCTGTTCAGTTTTTTTCCGGGTACGCTTCGATTTGGGCGGAGGTGCTGCCTCTTCGCGAATTTCGGATTCGCCGAATCGCGCTTGCTGCACGCGGGCAACAAGATCCTCTAGACTGTAGGAGCTGCGTACTTCAAAGAGAAGCGAATTTAGAAATCGCAAATCCTCCAGCTTCATCGTGCTGATCTGCGCTTCAAATACATCATTTCGACTTACCGTAGAGAGAATGGATTGAATCAACTCGTTTTTGGAATGACCGTTGCACTCGCAGCGGTATACGTCTGCAATTCTGCTGAGCTGCTGGATATCTGCGTATCCTAGCATATCCGATAAATTCATCGCTCTCTCCTTTCTGCCTGACGCGAACAGCTTGCCTGTCTTTGCCGCGTCTTTTACGTAAGCTTACTGTGTGTGAATTAGCGTCATTTATAACCATTATGGGTCAATCTCGCACATTTAAAACATGAGGAAAGCAGGGTCTGCGCAAAAAAAAGAAGCCACATCATCGATAAAGATGAAGTGACTTCCTTCTATTTCAGGCTCGGCTCAAGATGCCTCGTACAATTATGAAGAAGCGGAGACCAAAGACCATCCTTAAATTCAAGTATCGAATACGATAAATTGTTCAGACGCTCGTCGCTAAGACCTTCGCAAAGCTTATGTAGCAGCATTGCAAGGAAACTGCCATGCGAGACGATCAGGACATTACGTTCATTATATAGCAAGCTTAGCTCCTTCAAAGCGCTAAGCCCTCTCTCCAGCATTTGGCCATCCGTTTCTATACCGCTTGCCACACGGTCCCATTCATCGCCCCAACGGTTGATGCGTTCTTCCTTGGTCAGCCCTTCTGCTTCTCCGAAACTGCGCTCGCGAAGTCTGCTGTCCCCAGTAATCAATGGGATCTCCAGCCTATTCGCAATAATGTCAGCCGTGATATAAGCTCTCTGAAGGTCACTGGAAACGACCATGTCCCACTTCTTAGGCTCGGATAGGAGACGTTCTGCCAAAGCTCCTGCTTGCCTAATGCCATTCTCGTTCAAGGGAATGTCTGTCTGGCCCTGTATTCTGCCAAGCGCGTTCCAATCGGTTTGACCATGACGTACAAATCCTATCAGCAAGAGATGTTGCCTCCCTATCCGCATTGTTCTTTGATTTTCTCAATTTCTCGTCCGAGACAGCCAATTCAGTATAAGCAGTGTCATGATTATGCCAAGCAAGGACAACGCAACATAATATTGCGGGAAAGAAGGAACGATCTTAAGCACGAACGGATCGCTAATGCTTGCTACAGGCACTTCAGCGTAGAAGCCTGCATTAATCGTCATCGCATCGCCCGAAGCGTTAGCCGTCTCGATAAGACCCGATAAGTCCGCAATCTGTGCTTGCTGTGTTCCATTCTCTTGATCGAATACAAAAACAAAAAAAGCGCACGCGAACATGGCTAAGCATGCAGCAACGACAATCGCTATGTTCCGGCGGAATGAGCGTGAGAAATGATAACTTTTGTGGGCAACCGGCATCAGCCACGACTGCTCCGCATAGATACGCTCCATTACGTCACGGTTGACATGCTCTGACGGACCAATGAAGTCTTCCTCTTCCGATAAAATACGAATCAGCTCTTCGCTCTCTTCCCATAAGCGAAACTGTTCCGCACATGATTCACATTCCATCAGATGGCGGTCTAGGGCTCCGCGTTCAGCATCGTCTTCGGATAACTCCCAATATTGTCCGAAAGTGTTTTGGGCATCGATGCACTTCATCTTGTATTCATCCCTTCGAATTCCTCCAAAATCGGCGATTGTCCGAAATAAGGCTCGAGCTGCGTCTTCACGCTGGACCTCGCACGGAACAGCAGCGACTTCACGGAGCTGACCGTCTGACCCAGTATACTCGCAATTTCCTGATAATCGAGCTGCTCATATTCGCGAAGAATGAGCGCAGAGCGCTGCTTCTCCGGCAAATTATTTATGGCCTCCCGCACCATAGCCATCCGCTCATTGCGGAGCACATGCTGCTCTGGCGCAGCATCGAGCGCCGCGACAGGTTCGAAGCCCGACTCGTCGAGCGAGACGCTAGCCGCCTTCTGTTTGCGAAGCTCGCTTAGAACCGTATTGCGAGCAATTGTATATAGCCATGTGGAAAAAGAAGCATCCATTTCCCTAAAGGAATGAAGGCTGCGATACGCTTTGTAAAAAGTTTCGGAACATAAGTCCTCTGCCATCAGCTCGAGCTTAGCGCTCTTCAGCATATGGTAGATGAACGCTAATATTTTACGTTGATAGCGTCGCATCAGCTCGGAGTAGAGCTCGACGTTGCCATCCTTAATCTCACGTATTAGCTGGGAATCAGTCATGACAGGCGAACCTCCTCCACCTGCGGATTATTCCCGGACGATACATATATATTGTACCTGCCGGACAATGAAAAGTTGCGGTGTTATCACAATAAATTCGATGTAATACGAGTATTAGTACAATTCGAGTTCGAAAGCTAAAATCCTGCTTCTTTCGACAAAAGGATAAAATTCCATAAATTATCATCGACTCTTGGAATCAGGGCAAAAAAAATAACCGCCTTATAAAAGGCGGTCCGCACATTGTGCGAATGATTTGGATAGGAGTGGAGAGAAACCATACTGTACTTTTATTATATGTATACGCTTCCAGTTTGTCAATAAGCGCTTTCATTTTTATTCAAACTTTTTTGTAAGCGTTTTTCGGTTAAATGTTCAAGCGTAAACGGCTGTCGCTACGCACGAACCGTTAGCTGCTTCTTTGCGCAGCGCTGCTCGGTTCTGTGCCATCCTTGGCGGCATAAGCTTTCGTTTCGCGTTGAAATATAGGCAGAAGTATACGAGTGAAACTTATACTTTCCTATATTTTAAACAAAACAACGTGCACCTTAAAGGTGCACGTCGTAGCCGCTCGCGGTGAGCTGTTCGATCGCTTGATCTAAATTTTCTTGATTGCGGAACGACAGCCTTAGAATGCCGGGCACGTCTTCCCTGCTCTCGATGATATGCATGTTGCTTAGATTAATCCTCTTATTGCCTAGCTCGCTGGCAATCTTACCGATTATGCCCGGCGTATCGGGCACGTCGACGTAACAATCGAATGTCGAATGAATGATCCCTTTGCGTCGCTCAGGCATTTTACTGCGGAATTCCCTTGCTGTGCGGAAAGCTTCTTCGATCGATTCGCCATCAGATCGCTCGATCATATCGGCGAACTTGTTTGTCTCATCGCTCCAATCGCGCAGAAGCTGCAGCAGCACACTGCGGTTGTTCACCAATATATCGCGCCATACGACGGGATCACTGGAAGCAATGCGCGTAATGTCGCGGAAGCCGCCAGCAGCAAGCGATTCATACAAGCCGTTGCTCTCATTGTAATTCCGGACTTGATTCACGAGCGCAACTGCAATCATATGCGGCAGATGGCTGATGGCGCCTACAATCTCATCATGTTCCCGAGAATCGACGATAACCATGTTCGCCTTTGTATGACTAAGCAGTTCCTTCAGCTTTTCCACAGCGACTGCAGGTGTATGATGATCAGGCGTTAGCACGTAATAGGCGTTCTCTAACAAGTAGACGGAAGCCGCTTCAACTCCTGAACGCTCCGAGCCCGCCATTGGATGACCGCCGATAAATACCGCATCTCCTAAATCCAGCGTGCGCGCACATGCCGCAACCGACGCCTTTGTGCTCCCTACATCCGTAATAATACAGCCTGGCTTCAAGTTGAATGTGCTAAGCTCAATCAAGTATTCTTCCAAGTTGCCGACCGGGACGCATAATATGATGAAGTCTGCTTGCTCAGCGGCTTCCCGCTTCGAGGTCGTTGCATAATCAACAACGCCGCGCTGCATATATTTCTCTACCGAGGATTGTCGGTTGGAATAGCCGATGACGTGCATATCGGGTTTCCCTTTCAGACAGAGAGCGATAGACCCTCCGATCAATCCGACGCCAAAAATCGCAACCGTAGTCATAAAATTATTTTTGCACCGCCGATTCTTGCAATACCTGCTCCAAAGCTGCTACAAACTTCTCGTTCTGCTCATGTGTCCCTACTGAAATACGAACGTAAGTTGGATAGTTAGCCCAGCGCGGTCTTGAGATGATTCCTTTGCGAAGCAGCGCATCGAACACTTCCTGCGACGGACGCTTCGCGTCGAACATCACGAAGTTGCCGTGTGCCGGGAAATAAGGTAATCCGAGACGCTCGAGCTCACCTGTAATGTACCTTATGCCACGGTTGTTCTGCTCTCTGCAGTACGCAACGTAGTCCTGATCGTCAAGCGCAGCTCTTGCCGCTGCTTGAGCCATGCGTGACGTGTTGAACGGTTCTCTTACTTGATTGATGAAGCCGACTATTTCCGGTTGGCCTACGCCGTAGCCGATGCGCAGCGACGACAATCCGTATATTTTTGAGAAAGTACGCAGTACGATCAGATTAGGATATTCATTCAGCAGCTTAATGCCGTTCGGGAAGTCCGGATTGTCGACAAACTCGCAATAAGCCTCATCAAGCACAACAAGCACATGGCTTGGCACCTGATTCAAAAACGCTGTCAGCTCGTCTTTCGTTACGATCGTGCCAGTCGGGTTGTTAGGATTGCATACCCACAGCAGCTTCGTCCGGCTTGTCACCTTCGCGAGCATCGCATCGAGATCATGTTTGCCGTCCTTGAGCGGCACTTCAACGATATTCGCGTTCTCGATCTCGACATTATGTTTATATTGGGAAAAAGTTTCGTTAGCCATGATCGTCTCGTCGCCCGGAGCGATGAATGCTCTCGCAAGCATAAGAATAATGTCGCTGGAGCCTGTTCCGAATATAATCTGATTCGGGTTCACGCCCAGGTGTTTGGCAAGCGCTTCTGTCAGCTCTACGCTGGCGCCGTCGGGATAAATGCTCACTTGATCGAGCTCAGCGATAGCGGCTGCTTTCGCTTTCGGAGAAGCGCCAAACGGATTTTCATTCGAAGCGAGCTTAATAACCTCTTGTAGACCAAGCTCTCTCTTTACGTCTTCGATCGGCTTGCCCGGTTGATAAACGGGAAGATGAAGAATATTGCTTTTTGGCTGCATGCGCCGTTCACCTCTTTAGATATGGACTATAGTCTATGTGCTGTCATCCATTGTCTCATAATTCGAGAAGCTTTTAAAGCATTTTTACTGACAAACATTTTAGCGTCGACGCTTTAAAGCAGCACAAGGTATAGCGGTGAAACGATATACGATCCTATATTCCAAAGAAGAGGCTGCCCTTAAGTCGCCTTAAGTGACAGCCTCTCTTATTGAGGGATATTCAACAATCGCTTATTAAGCCTTGAGACTTGCTACGAAATCGCCGATGGAACGCAATCCTTCTGCTTTCTTGTCGGCATCCTTCAGAAGCGGTAACGCATTTTCGATCGTGCGTACAATGGCGCTGCCGACGATTACGCCGTCAACCTGCTTCTCGAAGCGCTCTACCTGATCGCGGCTGGAAATGCCGAAGCCTACGGCAATCGGTAAATCCGTTGCCTCGCGTACAGTAGAGAGGAAATCATCGATGCCGCTATGGAAGTCAGCTCTGACGCCTGTTACGCCGAGTGAGGAGACGCAATAAACGAAGCCTCTCGCTTTACGGGAAATGCGGACGACTCGATCCTTGGAAGTAGGCGCGACAAGCGGTATAAGATGAACGTTAGCCGCTTCCGCAAGCGCGCGCACCTCTTCGTCCTCTTCAATCGGCAGATCAGGAATAATAAGACCGCTGATGCCTTTGCTCTGAACAAGCTCGAAGAAACGATCGAGTCCATATTGCAGCACCGGATTGAAGTAGGTGAACAAGATGAAAGGCAACTTCACTCCCGCTTCCCTCGCTTGCTCGGCAATGTTAATGCAATCCACCAGCGTAATTCGGTTCTGAAGCGCTCTCTCGGAGGCGCGTTGAATGACAGGTCCATCTGCGAGCGGATCGGAGTAAGGAACGCCCAGCTCCACCATATCCGCTCCAGCATCTTCTAATGTCTTCAGTATCTCTACCGAGGTTTCCAAATTGGGATCGCCCATCGTAAGGAATGGAATCAGCGCGGTACGGCCTTCGCTTCTCAGCTTCGCAAATACGTTATCAATGAGATTCATTCGGCGTGCCTCCCAAGTAACCCATAATCGCTTCTACGTCCTTGTCACCACGGCCGGATAAGCTAACGACAATCACTTTATCTTTGTCTAGCGTAGGTGCAAGTTTCATTGTCTGTGCAATGGCATGCGATGATTCTAGAGCTGGAATAATACCTTCTGTTCTCGACAGCAACTGAAGCGCTTCTAACGCCTCAGCGTCAGTAATCGGTACATACTCCGCACGTCCGGAATCTTTTAAGTAAGCATGCTCAGGACCGATACCCGGGTAATCAAGTCCTGCCGAGATGGAATGCGCCGGCTGTACTTGTCCGTGCTCGTCCTGCAGCACATAGCTGAGTGAGCCTTGGAATACGCCGTGACGGCCTTTCGTCATGGTAGCCGCATGCTCTTCTGTCTCAACGCCGCGGCCTGCCGCCTCAACGCCGAGCAGCCTCACGCCATCATCGTTTACGAATGGATAGAAGATACCCATCGCATTACTGCCGCCGCCTACTGCTGCAACGACATAATCCGGCAAACGGCCTTCTTCTTTAACAATTTGCTCACGTGCTTCATCGCCGATAATCCGTTGGAAGTCGCGTACCATCATCGGATAAGGATGAGGTCCGGTAACCGATCCCAGAATATAATACGTATCGTCTACATGGCTTACCCAGTAGCGAAGCGTTTCGTTGCATGCATCCTTAAGCGTTCGGGTGCCGGAAAGAACAGGCACAACCTCGGAGCCTAGCAGCTGCATACGGAATACGTTAAGCTGTTGGCGCTTCATATCCTCTTCGCCCATGAATACTTTGCATTCCAGTCCAAGTAAAGCAGCTACGGTTGCAGAAGCGACACCATGCTGTCCCGCACCAGTCTCAGCAATAATCTTCGACTTGCCCATCCGCTTGGCAAGCAAGCCTTGTCCGATCGTATTATTGATTTTATGAGCGCCCGTATGGTTAAGATCTTCGCGCTTCAAATAAATTTTCGCGCCGCCAAGATGTTCGCTTAGCCGCTCGGCATAATACAAGGAAGTCGGTCTGCCTGAATACTTATGCAGCAGATAACGAACTTCTTCTTGGAATTGCGCATCCTTCGAATAATGCAAGTAAGCTTCTTCTAGCTCCAACAGCGCGTTCATGAGCGTCTCTGGAACGTAGCGGCCGCCGAACTTGCCATATCGGCCATTCTCGTCTGGTACTTGAATCATGACTCCATCACCCTTCTTACGAATAATCGAATTTTCTCAATATCCTTCTGTCCTTCTGTCTCGACACCGCTTGACACATCTATTCCATCAGGAGCGTATACATTCAGCAGCTCCTGTACGTTATCCGCATGAAGTCCTCCGGCAACATAAAGCGGCAACTCGATTGATCGTGCGGCTGCAAGGTACTCCTTGATCGTCACCCAATCGAAAGTATGTCCGGTTCCGCCACCGGCGGAATCAATAAGTATAGCGTCAACAGAACTATGGTAAGGCATTATGCGCTCAATAGCCGTTTGCGATAACTCAGATATGTTATCCGTTGATGACGGCTTCATACCGAGCGCTTTCCATACTTGTACCCGAAAGCGCTCCTTAACCGCACGGCATAAATCAGCGGATTCGTCGCCGTGAAGCTGCACGATATCAAGCGGAGCAATGGACAGTACGCTAACTAGCTCCTCAAGTGTTGGATTAACGAATACGCCGGCTGATTTCGGCCGTTCGCCGCCCCTTGCCGTTAACCGGTTCGCTGCTTCGATCAGCGCTGCCGCCGACTCCGGCGTCACCTGCCGCTTGCTCTTCGCGAACACGAATCCGATCTCGTTAATAGGCAAGCCATCCATCGCTTCAATCGTTGCGATATCCTTAAGTCCGCATATCTTGATATGCGGCGACTTTTTGCCGGTCATCGCACCGTCACCGCACCCATCAGATCATGAACAGAGCCCGCGACATCATCGTGGCGCATGAAATGCTCGCCAATTAATACACCTTGAGCGCCGATGGACTGTAAGTAGTCCATATCAGCCCTGCCGGCTATACCGCTTTCGCTTATGACCGTAACATCCTTCGGCATCATGCCGATAAGCGCCTCTGTCGTACGAAGATCAGTAACGAATGATTTTAAATCACGATTGTTAATACCGATCAGCTTCGCTTTATCCAGCTCCAGCACAAGCTCCAGCTCTTCGCGGTTATGAACCTCTACCAGCACGTCTAGACCTATCGATTTCGCGATATCGTGCAGCTCGCCAAGTGTTTCCTTCGTTAGAATCGCTGCAATCAGCAAGATGGCATCCGCCCCAATAACCCGAGCCTCATATACTTGACGATAATCGATAGTAAAGTCTTTGCGCAGCAAAGGCAGTCCGACAACCGAACGGATCGCGCTCAAATATTCATTGGCGCCTTGAAAGTAATCCCGATCGGTTAGTACCGATATGCAGTCAGCACCTGCGGTTTCATATGCCAAAGCCAGCTCAGTCGGATTAAAGTCTGGGCGAATAAGTCCTTTCGAAGGCGATGCCTTCTTCACCTCGGCAATCAATCCCATTGAACGGTTGCGTACGCCAGCGCTCAGTGCCCGCTCGAATCCTTTGCAGCTTGGCAGCTCCGCAATCCGCTTCTCATAGTCGGACAATGAGAACGCCGCGGCGAGCGCTTCAACCTCTACCTTTTTCGTAGCAACTATTTTATCAAGAAACATGAGCCAGCTCTCCTGTCGTTTGAATTAGCTGTTCGAGCTTACGCTCGGCTTTGCCTGAATCGATCACTTCGGCTGCGATGGCCGCGCCTTCGCTCAACGACTCTGCAAGTCCGCCTACATAGATGCACGCTCCTGCGTTCGCGAGTACGATATCGCGGTAGGCGCCGCGTTCTTCACCTGTGAAGATGGAACGGATAATGCCTGCATTGACTGCAGGCTCCCCGCCCAGCACATTCTCGATCGCCCAACGTTTAAGCCCGATTTCCTCCGGAGTTAGATCATAGGTGCGGACGCTGCCATCCTTCAATTCGGATATTTGCGTCGGTGAGGAAATACTGATTTCGTCCAGTCCATCATGACTGCTGACGACTAGCGCGCGCTTAAGCCCAAGATCCTTCATCACTTCAGCTACCGTCGATGTGCGCGAACGGTCGTATAGACCGAGCAGTTGACGATCTGCGCCTGCCGGATTCGTTAATGGACCCAACATATTAAAGATCGTCCGAATCCCAAGCTCTCGACGAGGGGCAGCGGCATGACGAAGCGACGGATGATAGTGCTGCGCAAACATGAAGCAGATTCCGATCTTCTCCAAGCAGGCTGCAGCCTGTTCTGGCGAAATCCCGATCTGAACTCCCAGCGCTTCCAACACATCAGCGCTTCCGGTCTTGCCGGACATCGCACGGTTGCCGTGTTTTGCAACGCGAATGCCGGACGCCGCCGCAATGATGGATGATGCCGTAGAAATATTGAATTTATGAATGCCTGAGCCGCCCGTACCGCATGTGTCGAGCAAGCCTTCCTGATCCGTCTGAACATGGCTCGAATGGGAACGCATAACCTCAGCGAAACCCGTAATCTCGTCCTTCGTTTCCCCCTTGATGCGCATTGCCGTTACGACGCCAGCGATCTGGGCAGCAGTGGCTTCCCCGTTCATAATGATGCTCATGACCGACCTTGCTTGCTCGCGAGTGAGGTCCGTTCCCTCAATTAATGAACGCAGCGCTTGCTGCATCGAGTATATTTCCGTTTGCTGCGTCATTACCGAGTCAACCCCTCTCTTGTTTCCACATCGTAATCCGTATTCACCGACTGATATAAACCCGCGTTGCCGCTTGGCTTCGCGAAGATCGCTTCCGCTGCGCGTATCGCCTTCAGCATCGCTTTCGCTTTATTAACGGTCTCCATATATTCGCTCTCTGGAACCGAGTCCCATACGATTCCCGCTCCGGCTTGAACGTACGCTTTGCCGTGCTTGAATATAATGGTCCGAATCGTAATACACGTATCCATCGTTCCACCGAAGCCTAAGTAACCGATCGCCCCCGCATATGCGCCGCGCGCTTCGTTCTCAAGCTCTGCAATAATTTCCATCGCTCTTAGCTTTGGCGCGCCCGACACCGTGCCTGCCGGCAAGCAAGAAAGAAAAGCGTCGAAGAAATCTTTATCTTTATGGAGCTTTCCGGATACGTTCGATACGATGTGCATGACATGCGAGTACCGTTCAATTTCCATAAACGAATCGCATTTGACCGTGCCGAACTCCGATACGCGTCCAAGATCGTTCCGTCCAAGATCGACAAGCATAAGATGCTCGGCCCGTTCCTTCTCATCGGCTAGTAGCTCACGCTCGTACGCCAAATCCTCTTCCGGCGTTTTGCCTCGCGGCCTTGTTCCGGCAATCGGCCTTGTCTCCAGCTTGTCGCCGCTCACCTTCACCAATGCTTCTGGCGATGTGCCTACTATGATTTCTTCGCCCATCTTCAAGTAATACATGTAAGGCGACGGATTCATCGTCCGCAAGACGCGATACACGTGAAGCGGATCGATGTCTGTTTCAATGCTGAACCGCTGCGAAAGCACTACTTGGAATATGTCGCCCGCACGAATATATTCTTTGGCCTTCTCGATATTAGCGATGAATTGTTCCTTTGTCACATTCGACTGAATATCACCCAGCTCATGATCCGTGGAGATCGCCTGGCCCGTCGTAACCGGTGTTGCCGCCGGTTTCTTCAAACGCTCGATAGTCGCTTCTGTCTTGGCAACCGCAGCCGCATAAGCTATCGCAATATCGTCATCCGTAGCGCCTTCTTTGACGTGAACATTGCCGATCACTTGGAGCTGCTGCTTGAAGTGGTCGAAAGCAATAATTTGATCACAGAACATAAATTGCATATCGTTCATTTGTAGATCATCTATCCGATGGGATGGCAGCTTCTCGTAATACTGCAGCAGATCATAGCCGAAAAATCCGATGGCTCCTCCCGTGAATGGAGGCAGATCTGCAATTGCCGGACTGCGGAAGGAGCGAAGCCGCGCTTTGAGCAGCTCGATCGGTTTGTCGCGGAGCGTTTGCTTTTCTCCGTTATGCTCGAGCACCATCTCCCCGTTTTTACCGTAAAGCATCATGAACGGATCTGTGCCGATAAACGAATGGCGCGCCCATTTCACTCCGCCTTCTACACTTTCAAGCAGAAACGCGTATTCTTCCTTAGCGAAATGCTGGAATAATCTGATTGGCGTTTCTGTATCGGCCATCATATAGCGCACGATCGGAATCAAGTTGAATTGGCTGGCGAGACGGGTCACTTGCTGCAGCTCGGTTGACATTGGAACGACCTCCATTGGGGATGAAATAGGTTTCTCTTAACAAAAATAAAAAAGCTCCTGCCGCAGCAGGAGCGTTGAATGTAGATGATAGCGAAAGTGTGCAGTAATAAAGAAGCTACTCATTGTATAGGAAAATACAGCTCCGCCATGACGCTGCAGCCACTTGATCTGAACGAATCAGAACTGAGCTATGCGTATGCAAAACGATAGTAATTCCCTATGTCCCCTCGGGACGCTCTTCTCTAATCTGCTCTTAACTGGGCTCGACTCATCTAGGCTCAACTGTAAAACCTGCTCTGACTATTCTCACTTACGATCTTCAATATACAACAACTTACGACTTCCCGTCAACCGATGAATATGCCGTACATTAAAGTTTATTAGACGCTTCAGCAGCTCTTCTTTACGACTGCGATAGGTCAGGACGAAGCACGCTGGCTCCGCCTAAATAGACATGCTTAATGTCTGCTTGGCCTCTGTCCGTATTAATAAGGAGCATGAAGCGTATGCACTTCTCTAGACTGCCCTTCACCGGAACCTCAAGCGCGCACATCAGCGGTACAAGCTCCCATCCGCTCGTTTCGCGAATCGCTTTGGCAGGAAACGCTTCATCCAAATCATTCGTTACCGTTATGAAAATACTGCAAACATCGTCCGGAACGATACCATTCTCGGCTGTCATGGTGTGAAGCAGCTCTAATGTTGCATCCAGCACCTGTTGTTTGTCGTTAATCTCGACCGTTATCGCACCTCGAATACCTCTTACGCTCATTGCAGCTCTGCCTCCTGTTTCAGTTGTTCAACGATCTCACGCACCCATGCTACGGGTACGTCCTTCACGATATCGACTTTGCCAATGGCTGTTGGGACGACGAATACCATCGTACCTTCCTTAAACTTCTTGTCATGCATCATCGCATCCATAATCGCGTCAACGTCATAGTGCTCCGGAAGTCGAACCGGCAGGCCGCAGGCGGACAACACCCGCTTCGTCGTCGTGTACACTTCTTCGTCAGCACCATATTTCAGCCCAAGCTTGGCCGATCCGATCATGCCGATCGAAATCGCTTCGCCATGAAGCAGCTCACCGTATCCTGCAACGGCTTCCAAGGCGTGGCCGATCGTATGCCCAAGATTCAATATTGCCCGCAGATCGTTCTCGCGTTCATCCTGCGAGACGACCGCCGCTTTCACGCTGCTGCCTTTGTACAGCGCATAGCCAAGCGTATCGGGATCTAGCGCCAGCAGCTTCTCTGCATTTGCCTCGCACCATTCTACGAAGCCGGCATCCCAGATGAATCCATGCTTAACGACTTCAGACAGGCCGGCGCTTACCTCTCTCGGAGGAAGCGTCTGCAGCGTTTGCAGATCGTAAAGGACAAGCTCCGGTTGGTGGAAAGCTCCGATAATATTTTTGGCAAGCGGATGATTAACCGCAACTTTGCCGCCTACGCTGCTGTCATGCGCTAGAATCGTAGTTGGCACTTGTACAAACTTAACGCCTCGCATATAAGATGCTGCTACGAAGCCAGCTAGATCGCCCACAACGCCGCCGCCGAGAGCTACGATCGCCGAATTGCGATCAAGACCCGCTTCAAGCGCTTTCCCGACCAGCATGCCGAGCATAGCTAGTGATTTGGAGCTCTCGCCTGCCTCTACGACCGCACTGACTACGTTGAAGCCCCCATCTTTCAATGATTGCTCAAGAGCCGCAAGATGACGACCTGCGACATGCTCGTCGGTGATGATCATAAGCGGTGATTTCTTGCTGATGCCATGCTTAATGAAATAGGAGGAAGCCTCGCCAATCAGACCTTCTCCAATATAGATCGGATAAGAACGTTCACCTAATTCAACCGTTAGTTCTCTCATATTAGTAACGCTCCAATTGCGCTTGATAACTGTTAACATTGGCGCGAATCTCTTCAATGGAATCGCCGCCGAATTTCTCTAGGAAAGCCTTCGCGACTTCCCATGCGACAACATGCTCCATAACGACACTCGCCGCAGGCACGGCACAACTGTCCGAACGCTCTACTTGCGCAGTGAACGGCTCTTTCGTATCAATGTCTACGCTGCGAAGCGGCTTGTATAATGTAGGGATCGGCTTCATAACGCCGCGAACAACAATCTGCTCGCCATTAGTCATGCCGCCCTCGAATCCGCCCAGACGGTTAGTTGCGCGATGATAGCCGCGCTCCTCGTTGTACATGATTTCATCATGTACCTGCGAACCGCGAAGCTTAGCCGCTTCAAAACCGATGCCGATCTCGCAGCCTTTGAATGCGTTGATCGATACGACTGCTTGCGCAATGCGACCGTCAAGCTTGCGGTCGTATTGCACATGACTGCCAAGGCCGATTGGCACGCCTTCGATGATGCACTCGACGATACCGCCAATGGAATCGCCTTCCGCTTTTATCTGATCGATAAAAGCAGTCATCTTCTCTTCCGTTTCCTTATCCACAACGCGTACGGACGATTCCTCCGTCAATCGGATCAGCTCGTCGACCGAGAGATCGTTAGCCGGCGCTTCAATCTCGCCGATGCGAATAACTTGTCCGGCAACCTTGATTCCGAATTCAGCCAACAGCTGACGCGCAACAGCACCTACGGCAACTCTGGCCGCCGTCTCGCGCGCGCTTGAACGTTCCAGCACGTTGCGCAAATCCTTCAAGTTGTATTTTAATCCGCCGTTCAGGTCGGCATGACCTGGCCGCGGTCTATGTACACGGCGCTTCTCTTCATCGCTGCCTTCAATCGGCTCGATATTCATCACGCTCGTCCAGTGCTTCCAGTCGTTGTTCTCAACGACCAGCGCTACCGGTGCCCCAGTTGTCTTGCCGTGGCGTACGCCGCCCACAATGTTCGCAGTGTCCTTCTCGATCTGCATGCGGCGACCGCGCCCATGACCCTTCTGGCGGCGATGGAGTTGAAAGTTAAGTTCCTCAAAGTCGATTTTTAAATTGCTTGGAAGTCCTTCAATAATTGCGGTTAATTGTGGACCGTGGGTTTCCCCCGCTGTCAAATAACGTAAACTCAAGACCAAGCTCCTCCTTCAAAGCAAGCATTTTTGCACTTGCTCTTCTATAACTCTATCTCGCATGAGCCTCAACATCTTTGCTCATTATAGTACAGCCCATAAGGTTTGACAAGAAATTGACAGGCCTCTAAGCCAATATTTCAACAAAGATTTAAAGCGTCAACGCAGTATCGGACAAAAGCAACCGAAATAAAGAAAAATTAACGCAAAAAACTGGCAACATGCTTATCTATCAAGCCTGTTGCCAGTTTTCTCTTCACTGCTTCTAAACGATCATGAGTTGATATTCATCTAATCATCTGCTTAGACCGCTGTAGCACAGCCTCAGACATAAGCCGCGGGTCATCAACAAGCCGGACCATTTGGCCGCTGTCAACGCCGATGATTTGCGCGCACTCTTGAATCGATATCAAGCCTCGCCGATAAGCAGCGATTACTTTGCGCTTGTCCACTCTTCTCATCAACCTCCAAATCGCTCCGATTATGATTAGTATTGGAGAAGATGGAAAACGGTATACATGAGCTGTGAAGTTAAACCCGGCGGTAGAAGAATGTATCCGCCGTTTCGAAGCCGTATTGCGCCGGAGAGAAGATTTGCTCCGTGCTGCCGACGAATAACAGTCCACCCGGTTTCAGTGCTTTTGCAAATTTATGATACAATAAGTGCTTGGCTTCCTCGGTAAAATAAATCATAACATTGCGGCATACAATTAGGTCGAACGAGCTGTCGAACGTATCATGCAGCAGGTTTTGCTGCTTGAACTGAATGAATTGCTTAAGTTGATCAGAGATGAGATAAGCGCCGTCCTGCTGCCTGAAATATTTTTGCCTGCATTCAGGCGGCACATCGCGCAGAGAACGCTCCAGGTAGCTGCCGTCCATCGCCTTCTTTAGAACATTGCTGTCCAGATCGGTAGCCAGCAGGCTTGTCTTGCCGATTGCCCCGAGCTCCGAGAGCATCATAGCTAGCGTGTAAGGCTCTTCACCCGTAGAGCATGCAGCACTCCATACTTTCAGCCTTGCATTGTTCTTAAGCATTTCAGGGAAAAACCGATTCTGAAGGACATCCCAGCGTGAAGGATTGCGCCAAAACTCGGAGACGTTGATCGTCATCCGATCCAGAAACTCATTGAGCATGCTGCGATTCTGCTCGATTGCTTTCCAGTACTCCTCGAAGGTCGCGTATCCGTGCTTCATTCGCAGCGTCGTTAACCTGCGCTTCATTTGAGCTTCCTTATATTGCGATAGATCGATGTCTGTCTTCTGCTTAATGCGAGTAACAAACAACGAGAAATCCCGATCGTCGAGCATAAGTCCCTCCGCTGCAAGCGGCAACTAGGCTTTAACTACACCCACCGCTGAATTGTATGTTCGTAATCGACAATCTCATCTTGCTTAAAGAAGATTCCCATTTCACGTTTCGCATTCTCTGCAGAATCAGAGCCGTGAATGAGATTGAAATTCGTATGTACGGCAAAGTCGGAACGAATCGTTCCCGGTGCTGCGTCGAGCGCATCAGTCTTGCCGATAAGGGCGCGTGACAATGCGATAACATTATCCCCTTGCCATACCATGGCGAATACAGGACCCGATGTAATAAATTCAAGCAGCGGCTCATAGAACACTTTGCCTTTGTGCTCGGCATAGTGAATCTCCGCCAGCTCCAGAGGAATAACCATAAATTTGGCTGCAGCGAGCTGTAGTCCTTTTCTCTCGAGTCTTGATACGATTTCACCGATCAAACCGCGTTGAACGCCATCCGGCTTAATCATCAGAAATGTTTTTTCCATGGCTAATCTGTCCTTTCAGCACCGCTTTGGTTTAATAATTACGTTTGCCTACGAAATGAGCAATGTCAGCTAAGTTTTTCTTCGCGGCAATGTTCGGCAATCCTTCTAAAGCAGCCAGCGCTTTATTTATATATCGGCTCGCAAGCTGATCTGCTTGAGCGACACCGTCGCTATTGCGAATCATTTCGATTGCGCGGCTCGTGTCCGACACGCTTCCGCTCTCTCGGATAAGCACAAGCTCGCGGCTCAGCGCTTCTTGAATCCGCTTTTCCTTCAAGGCCAGTATGACCGGAAGCGTAATATTTCCTTGCCTCATGTCCGAGCCCGGCGGCTTGCCAATCTGCTTCTCTGTGCCAAGAAGATCAAGAAGATCATCCCTAATTTGGTAAGCCATACCTACATTATACCCAAATCTGTACAATTTGTTCGCCGTTTCACGATCGGCGCTTGCGGCTACAGCACCGAGTTGGCAACTGATCGCGATCAACAGCGCTGTTTTTCTCCGTATACGCAGGAAATAGTCGCGCACTGACTGCTCCATGTTGAAGAAGTCGCGTATTTGCTCCATCTCGCCTACACACATCTGCACCATCGCTTTGGACAAGATTTGATGGATAACCGGATTTGTCAGCTTAGTCGCAAGCGTCAGCGCTTTGCCATATATATAATCGCCGGTATACATCGCAATACGATTATCCCATTGGGATTTGACCGTTAGTCGCCCCCGCCTGGTCTCCGCATCGTCGATGACATCGTCATGCACGAGGGAGGCCATATGAATGAGCTCGAGAGGAACGGCGATATGCTTCATCACTTCCAAGCTGTAGTTGCCGAACTTACCTGAGAGCAGTACGAATATGGGGCGAATTCGCTTGCCGCCTGCCTTGAGCAGATGTACCGAAGCTTCGCTAAGCAGCGCATGGTCCGTCGTTACGGTGCGCTCCAGTTCTTGTTCGATTTGATTTAAATCGCCTTTCATCTTTGCATACAAGTCTAGTAGTTTCATTCTTTCACCTATTGGGCAGATTGGTCTTCAAAAAAAGTAAACTCGACGTCCCTCGCCAGCAGTCCAAGCTGCTTCGCATAGCGGAAATACAGGGCTAAACCTTCTTGCAGCTTGCTGCCAAAATCATATTGCAGAGAATGAAAGTACATATCCCAATAAGCGGCGTCTCCGCCGAGCTGCTTGCAGGCTTGCCGAATTAACGGTTCTAGATGATTTTGGTTATGCTGCTTACACTTAAGAATAGCAGCATATGCAGCTTGTACAGCTTCAGGGTTCGAGCGGATAACTTCCTTACGCGCAGCAACGACCGCATACGTCATGCCAAGTCCCGTCCACTCATTCCAAAGACGGCCAAGATCAATCACATGCAGCCCTTGTTCCTTCCATGAAGCATGGATTGCAGGATCGCCGATCAATAACGCCGCATCAGCATCCCGAAGCATCTCCTCAAGTCTTGGCTCGGCCGTTACATACGTTGGCGAACATTCATAATACATTTCCATTAAAATTTTCAACAAATTCACGGACGTTGCCGATGTTGACGTGACGGCAATCGTAGACGGCCGCTTCAATTCGAGCGGCTCTTTAAGGAACAACAGGATCGAATGGACAGGTCCAGTCGATCCAACGGATAATTGCGGAAGCAGCATATAGCTCTCCGAATGCAAGCCATAGGAATAAGAGGATATGGCCGATATATCTAGCTCGCCCGCCTGCAGCAATCGATTCAGCTCTGCAGGATAGCGGGAAATGCTCTCATAATTCACATGGCCTGCGAACGACTCCAATTGATGAAAGAGCGGCCATGCATTCGCATAATCAATTGTGCCGATGGTAATTGGGCGATTATAGCCCATTGTACTCATCTCCCCATCTTCGATACAAATCGTGATCAATATCTGCCTGATCGAGCACCTTTCCTACGAGGAAATCAATCATTTGCTCCATCGATTGCGGTTTATAGTAAAAAGCCGGCATAGCAGGTACGATACGCACCCCTAATTTGGCCAGTGTAAGCATATTTTCCAAATGAATCGCGTGAAGTGGCGTTTCTCTTGGCACAATCAGTAGTTTGCGGGCTTCCTTCAGCATAACATCAGCCGCTCTCGTCATCAAATCATCGGATATGCCGTGAGCGATCGAAGCAAGCGTCCCCATCGAGCAGGGCATGATCATCATGCCCTCAACACGGAATGAACCGCTTGCGATGCTGGCGCCAATGTCTGCATTCGGATGAAAAACAAGCCTTCCATCCGTCAGACTGGCTCCGAAGCAAGCTTCCAAAGCCGCTTGCCTGCGCGTCGTTTCCCAACCGAGCTCTTCCTTCAATACGCGCCAGCCCGCTTCCGTAATGACAAGATGCACGTCAAAGCCGCTGACGAGCAGCTCCTGAATAAGCCGAATGCCATAAATCGAGCCGCTTGCACCCGTAATGCCGACAATCCATCTGCGCCTGCGGGAAGACGAGTTATGACTTGATGGCGCATCTAACGCTACCATTGCTTAAGCACCAACAAATCGAAGATCGTGAAAACAAATAATACGACGCTAAGCGTACCGTTCATACCGAAGAAAGCAGTCTGAACGCGTGACAAATCATTAGGCCGCACGAGCCAGTGTTGATAGAACAGCAGCGATATCGACACAATCGTTCCAACCAAGTATGCCCAGCTTAATTCCGTCATCACGAACAGCATAATAAAGCCGATCGCGGTCACCATATGCAAAATACGAGCAAACCATAACGCGCCGGCAAGGCCGAATCGCGCCGGTATGGAATGCAGGCCTGCACCACGGTCATACTCGAAATCTTGTGTAGCGTAGACAATATCGAACCCGGCAATCCACAGCGCGACAGTCGCGTACAGCAGCAACGCCGCTGGATCGAAGTGTCCCGTTACGGCTACCCATGCGCCAAGCGGCGACAAACCGATTGTGAAACCAAGCACAAGGTGGCACAGCCAAGTAAACCGCTTCGTATACGAATACAAAACGAGCAGTGCAACCGCAATCGGCATTAGCTTCAGCGCAATCGGCTGCAAGTTAGCTGCAGCGATGAACATGAGCACGAGTGAAACAACAATAAAAAGAATAACTTCAGCCGATTTCAATAATCCGGCTGGCAAAGCCCGTTTCTCGGTTCGCGGATTGCGAAGATCGATCGCCTTGTCAATGACGCGGTTAAGTCCCATTGCGGCGCTGCGCGCGCCGAACATCGCAAGCGTAATCCAACCGATCTCTTCCCATGAAGGAAGACGCTGTTCCATTGCAACAGCGCCCAAGATTGCTCCCATAAAGGCGAACGGCAAAGCAAATATCGTATGCTCAAACTTAATCATTTCAAGAATAATGCCTATTTTGCGAATCATTGACGCTTCTTCTCCTTTGTCCCCATATGCAACGCTGCTACTCCGCCGGTCAGCGGATACGCGTTCACGCTTTGCAAGCCCGCCTTCTCGAACAGCTTGACGAGCTGCTTCGCATCTGGAAACACCTTAAGCGATTCCGGAAGCCACTTGTATTCATCGAATCGCTTCGCCACCAGCTTGCCCATTAACGGCAGAATTTGACCGAAGTACATGTTGTACATCGCTTTAAACGGCTGCCAAGTCGGCTTGGACACCTCCAAGCATACGACCATGCCACCAGGCTTCACAACGCGTTCCATTTCCTTCAGCACTTGCAAGAAATCGGGACAATTGCGAAGTCCGAAGCCGATTGTTGCATAATCGAATTGATTGTCCTCGAACGGCAAGCTCATCGCATTGCCTTGTACCAGCTTAATCTGTTTGCCAAGTCCTTGCTTCTCCACTTTCGCAGCGCCTACATCGAGCATATTTTGGCTGAAATCAAGTCCAATAATTTCACCCGATACGCTTGCCTCCGCCAGCGCAATCGTCCAATCGCAAGTGCCGCAGCATAGATCGATGGCAGTCTGCCCCGGCTGCATGTTCATTTTCTTCATCGTAAATTTCCGCCATGCTTTATGCCTGCGGAAACTGATCAAGTCATTCATCATATCGTACTTCGGCGCTACACGCTCGAATACGCCATGAACATGACTTTTAGAGTTCGCATCCATTTCGTCTTTCACCTCGTCTCGTGAAGGGCCGGTGTTCTGCCCGCCGCTCTGTTCAGCATTTCTTCCAAGATCCGAATCGGCTCATTATTCATGAAATCCGGATCAAGCTTCGCAGTAATCGTACGTACCATCTCAGCCGCTAAGTTAAGCTTAGCCGTCAGCTTACCATGAATATCGTATTGGTTAACGAGCTCGTATACGCGTTCCGAATCGACTAACGATTCCGTCAACGATGCGCGCTCAGCTTCCGTGCCGTCTTGCATGACAAGCCAGTAGGCCCAGCTATGCTCGAAATTCGAGGCGTCTTTCAAACACTCCAGCTCTTCCAGAATAACCTCGCAACGCGTAACTGCAACCAGTAGATCCTGCCATGCTCGCGACTGTTCGACATCCAGCAGCGCTGTGAACGACTGGAACAGCTCGCTGCGAATCTGAGTCATACAGCTTAAATAATCATCTGCCGTAAGTTTCATTTGCTTCATTCTCATGTAAAGATTCGTCTTTAGACGATTCACTTCGCATACTGCTTCGCTTAGAATCTCAATCATTTCTATTTGCCCTGCTTGCGCGAGCAATTGGTAAAAAATACTGCTGAAGTAGTCGCCTGCAAGCACCTTAAGCTGCTTGGCACGCATCTCATTCTCTGCACGCTGCGTAGTATCAGCGTCGTTATTAATCCGATCATGCGTATCCATTCCGAGTTGAACAAGCGATGCGACTAGCGTATACAGCTCGCTATGCTTCTCATACGCTTGCCCGCGAGTGAGGAAAGAATGAAGCAATTGCAGCCTTGGATGCGCAAGCGCAGGCAGATCCGTATGAATCTGGATCATGTCATATTCGGTATATTTGCGTGCAATGGATGGTATTCGATACGATTTCATGGGGAAGCCTCCGAACAGAGAAGCGCAACAATCGCCGCTCAATAATCTAAACTATTATAGCACAACTTTTTTAAAGAGCATACGATTGCAACAAACGTAACCGACAATCGCTGTCGATTGGCGGTTAGAACTTACCGTTTGACGGTCAATATGTACTTGAACAAAACAGATTTAATAGGCTGTTTCTTTCGCACGCTCGACTGAATAACTCGAAACGCGGCCTAATCGTTCTTCCCACGCAGCTGTAAAGCTAACTCTCAGCCTCTTCCTCCATCGCTCATCATGAACCGGATCCGCGTATCGCAAAGCATCAAGCTCAGTATCCAGCCAGCTATCTGTCTTGCGTACGTCGACGGCCGCTAACAACCTAGGCTCCTGCTGGGCGTCTTCTACGATCCTGACTAGAACGCGTTTCACGTTCTCCAATTGCAGGAACGATACGCGCAGCAGCTTCTCTACATCGGAGAACCAGGAGGCCGGACGCCCCTCTTCCGCGTTGACTTTAAGATCAATCGACAAGATCGCGTTATGCCAGTCGACTTTTTTGATTCGTTCGTTCAATTGAGCACTGATGAGTACATCAACCAAATTTTGATTGGACAGGCGAGCGACAGGTGCAGGGTGGAATACCGCGACTTCCCCTCGCTCGTTAGCGGTTTTCCATATATGATGCGGAAGCGCTGAGAATAACAGCGTAAGCGCAATAGTTGCCAAACATGCGGTTAGCAGCGGTTTGCTGATTCGCATCGGACACCTCCCGTTATTGCTTGCATACATCATGTGTATGTATTCATTGTACGAGCAAGTCTGTCCGATTATTCAACCGCTATTGTTGTTCCGCATGAAAAAAAGCAGGCTATGCCTGCTCCGCGCATTGCTTATTGGTCTGTTTCTACCGTACCGTACTTCGTCATCACAATCGCTTTGCCGCGAATCTTGATTGCCGATGTATGATCGGTAAACTGACAAATCAATACTTCATTCCGATCCAGCTTTTCCGTATGATGAAATTTTGTATCTTGCCCCCGAGTCAGGCCGATGACATTCACGCCCTGCTCCTTAGCCTTGATCACAATATAATCCCCGACTGTAGGTTCCATCGTCTTCCCTCCGCATCTATCAGTACCGTAATTCTTAATGCTTGCAAAGTTATGTATACTTTCTTCAAATGAATTATAGTTGATGAGACTCAAATGTGCAATGATACGGATTGTTGCAATTGTCTCTAGGAACGAAAATACGCCTAGGCGAGCCCGCCCAGGCGTATACGTAACGAATAAGTATCGGATAAGGAGGTAACATGTACATCCTTAACTTATTTAATTGGATACAAGGTCTTTGAGAGATTTGCCCGGTTTGAAGGCAGGCATTTTGCTGGCAGCGATTTCGATCGGATCTCCCGTTTGCGGGTTGCGTCCTTTTCTCGCTTGGCGCTCGCGCACCTCAAAGTTTCCGAATCCTACCAGTTGCACTTTGTCTCCGCTTTGCAGCGCATCGGAAATCGCATCAAAAACGGCATCTACCGCTTTGGTTGCATCCTTCTTCGACAGGTCTGTCAATTCAGCGACTTTAGCAATCAAATCTGTTTTGTTCATGGTTTCACCTCCTTAAAGTTTTGCGAAGCAAAACTACTTCGTAAGCATCAGCTTAGTTTTGCTTCGCAAAACTACTTCGTAAGCATCAAACATATCTTATCCCTCTTATTAACGGAAAACTTCAAAAATATACCTTTTGACCGAACAAACCTATAGTAATACAGCCGATTCGCAATTTCAAGTAGGTAAATGCATTTCTTCCATTCAAAATCGCAAGGCCGCTCCCCGACTTTCGGAAGCGGCCTCGCAAACGTATTTTGAATCGCCTTAGAGAATGATAGCAATTAATCCGCCAGAGCCCTCGTTGATGATACGGCCAAGCGTCTCTTGCAGCTTGTAGCGCGCGTTGTCCGGCATCATCGCGATTTTGCCCTGAATGCCTTCCCTTACGATCGAATGGAGTGACCGTCCGAAGATGTCCGACTCCCAAATCTTGATCGGGTCGTTCTCGAAATCTTGCATTAAGTAACGGACGAGCTCCTCGCTCTGCTTCTCAGTACCGATAATCGGAGCGAACTCAGACTCTACATCCACGCGGATCATATGAATCGATGGAGCAGTCGCTTTCAAGCGAACGCCGAAGCGAGAGCCTTGCCTGATCAACTCCGGCTCATCGAGCGCCATCTCTGCCAGCGTAGGAGCGGCGATGCCGTAGCCCGTCGTCTTCACCATCTCCAGCGCTTCGGCGAAGCGGTCATACTCGCGCTTCGCATGCGAGAAGTCCTGCATGAGTTGGAGCAAGTGATCCTTGCCTCGTATCTCGACGCCGACAACCTCCATCAGAATGCGATCATACAGCTCGTCAGGAGCATACAGATCAATCTCCGCCACGCCTTGACCCATGTTCATTCCGCTTAAGCCAGCTCTGGCGATAAAATCATATTCCATGAACTGCGAAACGACACGATCGACATCGCGCAGACGGCGAATATCCTTCACCGTGTCACGAACCGAGCTTTCGTAGTTGTTGCGCAGCCAGTGGTTATCATTCAGCACCATGACCCAGCTTGGAAGATTAACGTTAACCTCATGCACTGGGAATTCATAGAGCACTTCGCGCAGTACGGAGATAACCTCTTCCTCGCCCATTGTCGCAACGCTAAGCGTCATAACTGGAATATCGTATTTCGATTGCAGCTCATTGCGCAATTGAAGCGCCTCTTCGCCACGAGGTCTAGTTGAGTTAATAATAAGCACGAAAGGCTTACCGACTTCTTTCAGCTCATTGATGACGCGCTCTTCGGCGACCACATAAGAGCTGCGCGGTATCTCGGCGATTGAGCCGTCCGTCGTTACGACGACGCCAAGCGTCGAATGCTCCTGAATGACTTTGCGCGTGCCGATCTCCGCTGCTTCCTGGAACGGGATCGGTTCATCGAACCATGGAGTTGTAATCATCCGCGGACCGTTCTCGTCCTCGTAGCCCTTCGCACCTTCAACCGCGTAACCAACGCAATCCACCAATCTCACATTTACTTCGAGCCCGTCGGTTACTTTCAGTTGTACCGCTTGGTTCGGCACGAACTTCGGTTCTGTTGTCATAATCGTTTTACCCGCAGCGCTTTGAGGAAGTTCGTCCACGGCTCTGGCACGATCAGATTCGCTGGCGATGTTCGGCAGCACGACCGTCTCCATAAACCGTTTAATGAACGTTGATTTGCCCGTCCGGACTGCCCCAACCACACCGAGGTAAATATCCCCGCCAGTTCTCTCGGCTATGTCTTTGAAAATGTCCACTTTCTCCACTGAATATCCCCTCCCAATTGATTTTCCGGTTCGCCGCCATCCACCGGACAAGAGGGCAGGCCAGCGACGCAACTCGTACATACTTTTTGGACTAGTAATATCTTATGTTGGGCCTTACCGATTATGACGATTCCTTCCCTGAAATCTTTTTTGCCACCTCGTCGGTCAACATCCCTTCCAAGATTGAATTATATGAGCTGCCGAGTTTCACTAGTACATCGATATACAAAAAAAACCTCCGCAAGCCATTGAATGGCTGACAGAGGTCTTACCCGAGATGGGCCGATTATGGCTTGGCCGCTTGCGGCTCGCCATTCACATAGTGGTAGATCGGTGATTTAACTGGAACATAGTCGGAATCGTCGACAAGCAAAGTTCGCAGGTCCAGTTTCACATCGATGGACGTGTCGCCGTTTTTCTGAATGAGCTGCATGATGTCAATGCCATAATCGGCGTACACAACACCGCCCTCGTCTACGAGTGCGTTAATGGATTGTCCTGAGAATACGCTTTGAATGACAGGCGCAGTCTTGCTCATCAATTTATAATCGATTTGATAGAAGCCTGGATACATTTGTTCGCCTTTAGGCAGCTCGCCGCCATTTTGCACATAAGCTTTAACCCAATTCTGTATATCGTTCACCTTCTGATAGGTGACCAAATCCATCAGCTTCACGCGCGGGTTCGTCTCCTCGTCTATGACGAGAAAATAGAAGTTGCCGCCCTTCTCGAATGCCGCGTTAGGAATATCGCTCAAGTAGCCTGTTCGCTGCAGCTTTGCAAAATCGATCAAAAATTTCTCGTATACAGGGGTTTGTGCATCGCTGTTCTTAATTGGAAGCATACCCGTCTCTTCCTTGTACTGGTCGATAGCCCCTTGTACATTGCGGATTGCTTCCTTCGGCGCCGCTTGATTCTGCTTGCGCTGATCATCCGGGTACATACAGCCAGATAATGTTGCGGCAAATAAGCTAACTGCTGTTACTATAGCTAATAAACGTAAATATAGCGCAAATCTTCTGTTCGTAAATAAAGCCATTGTTAATCCTCCTGCAACAATTGTGTTACGCAACTTGTTAACGCCTGCTTCTAATTCGAATAGATCGTGCAACTAAACTTACCAAAGAGGCTCATCCTGCTCTGCCTGTCTAGCTAATTGGCGCGCAATAGCTGCCTTAAGCGGGTCAAGCGGCACCGTCACTTCTACTTTGCCGTCAACACGCGCTTGACAGCCGAGTCGGATTCCTTCGCCGTCAAGTCCCGCCAGCTTCCGGCGTTCATTATCCGATATTGGCATCAGCTCACTGCCCGGAAGCACCGTCAGTTTGCACATAAAGCATGCCGCCTTGCCTCCGCAACGCGTCTGAATGAGAACATTGGCACGTCTTGCCGCGTCAAGCAGCGTCGTTCCGCGCTTAACCGCAACCTTCTTGCCCGATGGCCAAAACGTAACTTCCGCGCTCAACGCCTTGACCCCGCTTTCGACTCGCTAATGAAGCTGTGCACATACTGCCTTGCTTGCTCCGAAAAGCGGTTAACCGTCTCAATGGCCCTCAGAGCGGGCCCATCGGCCGAATGATTAAAGCTCTCTGCAATAAGCTGCACTCGATCCTCGCGGGCACGCAGCGCGTTGAACCATAATTCGTGCGCGAGAGGCACGACGTTCGCCTGCTTTGCTGTTCCATCCACTGTAAGCTTAGTACCGTACGGTAGCAGAAGGTTCTTCACATCGGTACGATAGAAGCTGTCACCCGAAGTCACTTCGAAGCCGCCGACCAGTTCGACAGATACCCCTTCAATGTTAAAATGACACAAACGAGAGCGATACATATTCGTAATGCTCAAATCCGGTTCATCAACCGCATACCCACTTAACATATTGTATATGCCCTCAACATCCTCGTCGTCGCAATAGAGATCAAGATCTCGAGGGCTTGCTTGAAGCGGAAGCTTGCGCAGCAGCAAACCTGCGCTTCCGCCTACGATCCAATTCGGACAATCATTGCCGGTAACGTCAATTACGGAAGCCAGCGCTCTGTATATTTGCTTATTCTCATTCATCGCCGGCACTCCTTCTTTTGTCATCAAGCGTAAACGGCTGTCACCGTCCTTGGCGGCAACAGCGACCGTTTCGCAATGAAATATAAGCACAGAAAAAACAGCAAATTTTATACTATCTTATATTTTTAGAAATAAGGCTTATTGGCAGCAGCGATCGGGCCGGCATTCGGCTTCACTATCGCTTGGCAAGCAAGTCGATAGCCCTCCTCGAACTCCTCTGGCTCAAGCCGATCCCATTCATCATCGGTTACTTCCTCGAGTTGATCGCCACCCTCTGTAACGAGGCAGCGGCAACGAGCGCATGTACCTCTGGCACAAGAGAAGCTCCAATCCACATTATGCTTGATTGCCAGATCAAGCAGCGACATGCCTTCCTCCGGCTCGACAACAGCTGTTTTTGTTTTTCCTTTTAGTTCGATCATTGCGTCTCCAGGTCTCCCTTTCGCAGCCCTTAATTATTATATATCGTATGTAAGCTTTCTCTATATGATGGAAAATAAGCCGTATACGAATCCGAGGACTAGCAGTATAAATGCGACAAGCGATAAAACAAATTTTACAACGCCCTTCGTTTTCAACCGGGCGAATGTGATTAAAGCCGCGGCGATAGCCATCAGGCCTATGCCGACAAAGGATACCCACATTTTTGTCATTGCATCCATTTCGAATCGATTCTCCTAATCTGTAACGGAATAAGTTCCCGACTATTATAACATTCGACAAGCCTGACTTGTACCTATCTCAGCACAAAAAAAGGACAAAAGCCGGCAGGTTGTGACGAACGAATGAAAACATTCGCTGTCCTGCCGAGCTCTTGCCGCTATGCGTTACTTCTTCATCATCATTTTCATGATCGTTTCCATGCCGCCGGCGGTCATGCCACTAGCCTTGACAGCTTTAACAATATCGTTAACCGTCGAGTCGGACACTTTCACCTTTGCCATATCCGATACTTGCTTGATGAGCTTGCGAAGCTCCGCTTCGTTTTGCATCGTTTCGGCTGTTACGCCTCCGGCAATTTTTTTCACCGCGCTCTCGGTAATGTTTTTGCCGGTTTTCTTATTAATCGCGCCTAATACGTCTTTGGACATATCCTTGGACAACGCTCTAACCTCCTCATAGGCTTGCGGGCGCAAACTTAAGGCTCGTCGGCATAACATAAAGTATGCCAACGCCTGCGCTCTGCAGCGCTCCTAGCATCATATGAGGAGGTGGACGTTTTGGTATAGGCGTACGTCCTTATCCGATTTCTTCGATTTCATGCGTCCGCAATCGACCCATCAAGTGCTCGACCGCGGTTCTCGGACTCTTATTCGCGAACAATACCTCATACAGCTGGACTGTAATCGGCATCTCCACATTATATTGCTTCGCGAGCTCATAGGCAGCTCGTGTGGTCCTTACGCCTTCGACGACCATGCCCATCTTGTTAAGCACCTCTTCAAGCGGTGTCCCGTCTGCCAGCATGTAGCCCGCCCGCCAATTACGGCTGTGCTTGCTAGTGCAAGTGACCACTAGATCGCCTACGCCGGCGAGTCCGGCGAACGTAAGCGCGTTAGCCCCCATAGCCGTGCCTAATCTTCCGATCTCCGCTAAGCCGCGCGTTAGAAGCGCAGCTTTCGCATTATCTCCGAAGTTAAGACCATCGGACAAACCCGCGCCTAACGCAATAATGTTCTTAATCGCGCCGGCAACCTCAACGCCCGGCACGTCCGGATTCGTATAAACGCGGAAGTATCCGTTCATTAGCGCATCCTGCGCCTGCTCAGCAGCCTTTAGCTTGGCAGAAGCGACGACGACAGTGGTTGGCTGCTGGCGAATAACCTCTTCAGCATGGCTTGGACCTGAGAGCACAACTAAATGATCAGCAGATCGTCCGAGTTCCTCGGCTAGAACGGAAGTCATCCGCTTCAGCGTATCACTCTCGAATCCTTTGGTCGCATGGATGACAAGCGTCTCCGGCGACAAGTAAGCAGCAGCTTGTCTCGCCACGTCCCGCATCGCTCCTGAAGGAGCAACGAAGAGCGCAAGCTCGGCATGCTCCACCGCTTCCTTCATATCTGTCGTAGCTTCGATCAAGCTATTCAGCTTCACTCCAGGCAGGAATTTGCTATTCTCGCGATTCGTATTAATATCGCTCGCTTGCTCGGCATTTCTCGTCCAGAGCTTGACCTTGTAGCCGTTAGTCGCAAGCACGGAAGCGAGCGCCGTTCCCCAACTGCCTGCCACGAGTACTGCCGCGATGCGGGCAGTTGATGTATGTTCGTTGGTCATAGCTGCATTCACGTCCCTTTCTTTGCACCAAGCTTGTTCTCAGTACCTTGGAACAGCTTTACGATATTCGTGCGATGACGAACAAACGCAAATAGACATAACACGATGCTTGCTGTAAGCAAAGGCAAAGAATAATAAAAGGATGCAATTAATAATGGCGTTATGCTGGCGAACAATAGCGATCCTAACGATACGTACCTTGTAACGACGATAGACAAGATGGCAATAACGCCGGCGCATATTGCAGGTACGAAGGCCAAGGTGGCAATGACGCCTACTGTCGTAGCAATGCCCTTACCACCCTTGAACTTGAACCAAATCGGCCAGTTATGGCCGATAATAGCCGCTAACCCGGATAATACCGGTATCCATTCATTATCTCCGCCAAGTCCATGACCGATCCATACTGCTGCGATCCCTTTGGCGATGTCCAGCAGGAATACAAGTATGCCTGGGCCTTTGCCCAGCACCCGCAGCGTATTTGTCGCTCCGGCATTGCCGCTGCCATGCTGTCTGATGTCAATCCCCTTGACCCATTTGGCAATGACGATGCTGAATGAAACCGAGCCTAACAAATAGCTCAAAACAACCGCAATGACTCCGTATGCCAAGCTTCTTCTCCCCTAATCCTCTTCGTTCTTCCGACGCGTGTAGATACGAACCGGCGTTCCTTCAAAATTGAAAGCAGCTCGAATTTTATTTTCCAAATAGCGTTCATACGAGAAATGCATAATCTCCGGTTCGTTAACGAACACGACGATCGTCGGCGGCTTCGTTGCGACTTGCGTCACATAATTAATGCGAAGTCGCTTGCCCTTGTCAGCCGGAGGCGGGTTAATCGCTACGGCATCGGAGACGACATCGTTGAGCAAATGCGTCTGAATACGCAGCGCATGCTGCTCCGACACATGATTGACAACTGGCAGAAGCTTCTGTAAGCGCTGTTTCGTCAATGCCGATAAATAAACGATCGGAGCGTACGACATGAACAAGAAATGATCACGAATATTCGTCGTGAACTGCTGCATCGTTTTCTCGTCTTTCTCGACAACATCCCACTTATTCACGACAAATATTGAAGCCTTGCCTGCTTCATGGGCATAACCAGCGATATGCTTGTCCTGCTCGATGATGCCTTCTTCGCCATTGATCAGAACGAGGACGACATCAGCCCGCTCGATCGCTTTCATCGCGCGCATGACGCTGTACTTCTCTGTCGATTCGTATACTTTGCCTCTCTTGCGCATGCCCGCTGTGTCAATAAGCACGTAACGTTGACCGTCACGTTCGAACGGCGTATCGATCGCATCGCGTGTCGTACCCGCGACATTGCTCACGATGACGCGCTCTTCGCCCAGCAAGGCGTTCACGAGCGACGACTTGCCCACATTCGGTCTGCCGATTAAAGCTACACGAATGACATCTTCATCATAGCCGTCTTCCTCGATCTCAGGGAGCAATTCAACGGCAGCTTCAAGTAAGTCACCAATGCCTATGCCATGCGATCCAGAGATCGCAATCGGCGTCCCGAAGCCAAGTCCATAGAACTCGTACACTTCGTCCATTCGATTCATATTATCTACTTTATTCACAGCCACGACTACCGGCTTGCGCGAACGGAACAGCATTTGCGCCACTTCATCGTCGGCATGCGTAAGTCCGGTCTTCGCATCGACCATGAAAATAATGACGTCTGCTTCCTCGATCGCCAGCTCGGCCTGCATGCGTACCGACTTCATAATCTCATCTTCGCCGTCAATTTCGATACCGCCGGTATCGATAATGCTAAAAGGCTTTCCAGCCCACTCGCCAATACCATACAGACGGTCACGCGTGACGCCTGGTTTATCTTCTACAATTGCTAGCCTGTCGCCGATGACACGGTTAAAAATAGTGGACTTGCCCACATTGGGTCGCCCGACGATGGCAATAACAGGTCTTGCCATAATTAGCTTTTCACTCCTTCAAAAATACTCACGCTAATCATCATAGCAAAAAACTACGATCTTGGCTAACTTTTCATATTAATGATGATTGACTAGTATGTAGGTTCCATTCTTCAAATCATGCGCGCTTGCATCCAAAATTTTCTCTAGCAGGAAGGATGTATGCTCTAATGCCTGCTCATCATCCACTATAAAAATAGGCGCACCGCCGTCTACTTGGTTGCCATGCATCGTTACGATTGCAACAATCTTAGCCAAGCTCGCCCGCCCCCTTCTTATTGACGGCCGCCTCTGTCGGCATGCGAACCGCCGACTCCAGAATCGGCACGCGAAGAATAACTTCCTTCCCTTTGTCTTGATCCCGCTCTTGGGGCAATAAGAAGATCGCAAGTCTGCCGTCCTTCAGATCTAACTTTGCCATCGGAATGAGAGCCGGCTCACCGTCATCGCGATATACGCCCATAATCGTCGCCAAATCGTACAGGATCGCTTGTCTTTGTCCGAGATTGCTCAGCGTGACTTTGCTATTGGCATTGATCGGCTTCAAAATATAACCAATACCGCGTTCGGCAATAATTTGCTGATTGCTCTTAAGTCCGACATTCATAATATAAATATCATCTACGAGCAGATCAGGCCCATCAATGATAACCGGCGCAGATACGACCTCCGCAATATGCGAGATCGACTTTCCCGATTTCAGCCATTCGACCAGCAATAAGGATACTCCTCCTGCTAGAATGCCGATCCATACATTGAACAATACAGCAAACAAGCTCGTAAGCAGAGCCGACATAATGACGAGATAGTTGCGTCCTTCGAACACCATCGCAATGCCTTCTATATAAGTCGAGCCGCGACTTACAAGCTCCATGCTATCGATCTTTGTCAGCGTCTCGCGTTCCATCTTGCGAACGTCCCGGAATTGCTGTGCAGCCAAGCTTAAAAAAGTAATCGCCGTATAGTCCTTATTGTACAGTGCGGGAACCGCAACCGCTCCAAGCGCAGCGGCAATTACGCCTAACGAAATATGAATAATCCGTCCATGGGGATATGTCGGATATTGCCGATAATCGGTTCGAAGCATCAGGAGACGAGCGATTATACCGAAAACAATTCCCAGCAAAACACCGATAAGATGTTTGTTCTGATCCAAATATTGCAGCATTAGGACGAGCGGCCTCCTCTGTAGTTCAGTAATAAATCGCTAATTTTCGACCCGGTCATACGAACGGCCCGGTGCGCAACACTAGCTAGACTGGCTGCAACAAGCGATACAAGAAAACGATCCCACCAAGCCACAGAACCAATGCTCGTCATTACAATTCCTTTGTATAACAACGCATATACAAATTCTCCGATTACGGCTCCCCAAATCATAACGCCAAACTGCTGCCTGCCATTGGAAGTACATATACCGCATAGCGCGCCGCTTAAGATCGGAGCATCCCAGCTTGGTCCGAGCCAATAAAACACGGGATCGTAACTGTATAGCTTCCTCACAATTCCCCACACTAGTCCGACAATTACGCCGCATAACACCAAATAGAGCTTGTTGTTCCACCCCTCATCGCCCCAGCCTGTAACCATTCCTGCAAGAAGCAGCAATATAATTGCAGCATGAATATGAATAACAGCCGTAACAGCTGCTCCTGGTCTTAAATGGATATCGATCCATAACGGCATCATGAGCATAATGGCGCTAACCGCTCCTAATACGATTAATGTTCTTCTGCTGATCCCGGGAGCCAGATATTCTCGCCAGCCTGTTGCGAATAAGATCAATGCCATAATAACGATCCAAACCGAAATAAATCCGGGATTCATCCCATCACCTCTTATCCGCATATTATGCTCCCAAGCATTGACGACTATGCCAACTAAGTGTTTTCCTGCATCGCTCCGCACAAAAAAAGGCTATCCCGGTGCGTTAGCACAGGAATAGCCTTTTCCATTCAAACATTATTTCAAATTTTTAAGTTTGTCGCCGAAACGTTCCGCAAGGGAGTAGCTCATGCTTTCATTGCTCAAGCTTACGTTCGGGTTGTCGATTTTTTCAACTTTAGGAGCACGAGGCGCTCTCTCAGCACGCGGGCTTTGAGCTGGCTTCTCAGGAGCTTCTTCCGTTTCTTTGATGCTTAGGCTAACGCGTTTCTCAGCAGGGTTGAAGTCCAAAACTTTCGCTTGTACTTCTTGACCTTCTTTAAGAACCTCGTTAGGCGTAGCGATATGCTGGTGCGAAATTTGGGAAATGTGTACAAGTCCTTCAACGCCCGGAGCGATCTCTACGAAAGCGCCGAATGCTACGATACGGCGAACCGTACCAGTAACAATGCTGCCGATAGCGAATTGGCCTGCAGCCGTATCCCAAGGACCTGGTTGTGCAGCTTTAATGCTAAGGCTGATTTTGCCTACAGCAGGATCAACTTTAAGTACTTTAACGCGTACCGATTGTCCTTCAGCTACAACATCCTTCGGATGTGCAACATGCTGCCAGGAAAGCTCGGATACGTGTACAAGTCCGTCAATGCCGCCGATATCAACGAAAGCACCGAATGGTGTCAGGCGTTGAACCGTACCGTCAAGCTCTTGACCTACTTGCAACGAAGCCATAACCTGTTGCTTGCTTTGCTCGAACTCAGCGTCCAATACTTCCTTCTGGGAAAGGATCACTTTATTGTTCTCACGATCGATTTCTTTCACTTTAACGCGAAGCGTACGGCCTTTGTAGCCGCTGAAATCTTCTACGAAGTGACGTTCAACCATCGATGCAGGAATGAAGCCGCGAACGCCCACGTCTACAACAAGGCCGCCTTTGACTACGTCTGCTACCGCTACTTCGAATACTTCGCCGCTCTCGAAATTAGCTTGAAGTACGTCCCATGCTTTCTCGCCGTCAACTTGACGTTTCGAAAGGACAAGTTTTTCTTTCTCGTCGTCGATGCTGACAACTTTAAGCTCTACCTCTTGGCCAATTTGAACCGCTTCGGTTGCGTTCTCGATTTGAACAGCGGAAAGCTCACGAATTGGAATGACACCGTCATATTTATATCCAAGGCTTACGTAAGCTTGGTTATCTTCGATTTTGACGATCGTACCTTTGACGGAATCGCCTTTTTTCAAAGACACGAAATTGTCCATAGCATCTTGGCTTACTTCTTCTGCTACAGTTTCTTGAACATTAGTTTCTTCTGACATTGAAATAACCTCCTCAATTCATACCCCAACTTTATTTAAATCCGCTGACGATTGCCCTTTTCTCTCGAAATAGCTCCGCCAGCAGCATTTAAAACGCGCGC
>NZ_JBANSP010000027.1:0-72348 GCF_037167145.1 Paenibacillus sp. YIM B09110
TTTTCCATTTTCGCGCAAGAAAAAGAGCAAGTTATCTTTTCGATAACCTGCTCTTTCCTTAACTTCGGCTCTTCGCCTTAACTTAATGACATTGGCCCAGCGGCTCGCCTTTTGTTGTTTACGTTTACTTCTCAGGTGCAGTGAGATTATCTATTCTTGCTCAAGCGTATCGGGATAGATCACCGTATCAAAAACTTCTCCCGTACTTTCGTCTTTGATATCAATTACGACTTTCGTCTTGCTGGAATCGATACCCTCGTACATTTGGTACATCATGCCTTGCAGCCCTATGCCGAAAGCAGCGAAAGCATCCATGCTGCCTTCGTATGCTGCCTTGTCCACGGTAAGTGTAAATTGGCTGAAAGAATCGTTAGCGGTGATGTCCTTAATAGAAGCAAAGGTTTGTTCTGTCTTCATTTCATCTATGGATTGCGTAATCGTAGCTCCTAGTTCCTTCAGCATTTTGTTATGAGCGGATTTCGACATCTTATACGTAACGGAGCCGTCTTCGTTTTTCGTTGCTTCCTTGACGCCGTCTTTTTTGGCTAAAGCAATCACTTCGTCGATGTTTTGCCCTTCGAATAGCGATGCGGGCAGCGTGACGGTTACGTTTAATAGATTTTTATCGACTTCGATGCCTTTTTCTTCTTCCTGCTCTTTGTTCGTTTCTTCCTTCTGCACGCCGGCAGCCGTATTCGTTGCATCCGCCTGTTCTGTGCTTTCCGGAGAAGCATTTTCGGTTTTGTCGCTCGAGCATCCTGTAATAACTACTGCTAACGCCAATGCAAAAGTAAATAATTTGATTTTCATAGCTGATTTCCCCCTTTTATGTACGAAAGCGTCCTAACGCTTTACTGTATTGCTATATACTTCCTTACACGCGCAAAGGTTTCAAATAAAAATAACCCCGACCTTAGATGGTCGGGGTTATCGGGTGTCCCGAAAGGGGCACCTGCATCGCTTAAAAACTAAACTATACGAGTCCTAATAGGCGATACAGAATGACCGCAGCTTGCGCGCGAGTCAGAAGGCCGCCAGGTTCAAGCGCGCCGCCGATACCGTTCACGATACCGGAAGCGACGAGTGCCGCTGCGCTTTCACGCGCATAGTCCGCGACTTCGGCAGCATCCGAGAAGCTAGCCAAGGATCCTTCGGAGTTAATCCGCTGTCCCGCCGCTTCGAGCGCGCGTGCCGTCAGCACCATCATTTCCTGACGCGTAATCGGAGCGTTGGGGTTGAAGCGTCCATTGCCATCGCCTTTCGCAATGCCAAGTCCTTTCGCAATGCGAACCGCGTCGTAATAGTAAGCTGTTGCCGCGACGTCTGCAAATGCCGATTCGCCATCGCTCTTAAGCTCAAGAGCTCGAACGAGAAGGAGCAGGAAATCTGCGCGTTTAATGTTGGCCGCCGGCGAATAGACAGTGCTGGATGTGCCTTTAATAATATCACGCGCTGCCAGTGCTTCAATCGCCGGTTGCGCCCATACATAACGCTCGATATCTTCGAAGCTTCTGTCCACGTAAGCAACAGCGTACATGCTGAAATGCGTAGTATGGAACACGATGCTTCCAGTTTCCACATCATAATGTCCGTTCGGAACTGCCGTTACGACGCCATTGTCATCCACGTACCATACGACAAGGTTGCCCGGCGATTCAAGCTCTTCGGCCGTCGGCTCATACGGAGCGATAATCGTTACGGGAGCATTGTCGTTGCTCCATGTTACAACTTCATTGTTCACAAGCACATGCAGGTCGAACACCGGCCGATCACCGATTTCGTCACGTACAGCCTGGCTTAGATCCTCTAGGCTTGCCGGACTGAATACGATCGTTACCGTATCCGACGAGATATCCATGCCTGCGAGCATGCTGCTCGGTAACTGAATGATGCCCATATCCGTCTTGATGGAAATGACGTATTCCTCATCATCGATCAAAGCCGATGTCGGCAATTGAATTGCGTAGCCGTTCGTGCCCGTTGCAGGCACAAGTTCGAACACGATTTCTTTTACGCCGTCGGCATTGTTCCCAGCTTCAGCTAATTTGCCGCCTAACATATCGTTGCTGATAATGCCTAGAGCGCGTCCGCCTGAAACAATCGTCGGAACAACCGCGTCATTCGAACCGCTGCCCGGATTGACTGGATCGACAGAAGGCGCGTTACCCGTGCGCTTGGACACGGCATCAGACAACGGCGATTCAAGTCCATTAGCATCAACCGACGAGATTTTGTAGTAATACGCTGTCGATGTGCTTAGATTGGAATCATTGTAGGTCTCCGCTTCGATTACAGCGGCATTCCGCTTCACGAACGGTCCGGATTCGGACGTTGCTCGATATACGTTGTAGCCTGCCGCTTGATCGACAGCATCCCATTTGACTTCGAGCTTGTTATAGGATGTTGCGCGAATCGTGACATTAGCCGGCGGGTTCAGAACCGTATCCGTATTGTTCACGAATTGAAGCACACCGAGCTTGGAAGTATCCTGGTAGGATTGACCGGAAGGATCCGCCCAATTCGCAACGCTGTCTCTCGTACCATTGCCATCCTCGTCATTATTGACCTGGAAGTCGAAGCCGATGACTGTACCTTCCGCTGGGGTAATCGTATCGAGGAGGATCGCTGCCTCTACGACATAACCAACGCCAGGCACAAGCTTCGTTGCCGTCTCGTAATTGCTTTGGGAAGCGTGACCGCCCACGGTTTTGATGTTGTTGAAGTTAATCCGGTACTGGCCGTCATCGTTTTGGTACAACGGCGATTTGCCGTTGTTCTGGTCGACGAAGATTTCTACGGAGTCCTCTTCATGCGCTTGCTGACTTTCATCGCTTAACACTGCATCGGTTACAACCGCATAGACATATAGGTATTGCTCATCCCACAGCGTCTTGAACTTCGCGGTCGATCCGCTTGTTCCTTGCACCCATAATGCCGTTTCAAGCTCGGCAGCATTAGCCCATTCCGCATCCTCTTCGCCGTCGATAACCGGAGTTCCCTTCACCGCCAGTGCCGACTTAGGAGCGGCAACCAGCGTCAGCGAGCCGTAACCGGCTGTATCCTGGTGCTGAATGTTGCGCCCATCGCTCCAAGAAACGATTGCTCCATTCTGTCCATGCTCCGTTCCGTCTTGCGCGCCGCCGGTCGTCAAGCGGATATCGAAATACAATGTTTTGCCGACCGTATTGCCACTGAGCGGAATAGCGGTTTCGACGATATAACCGCTTGTCTTCTCGGTTACTTGGTCTGATGTTTGACGAGCAATTTCGTATTTCGTGAAGCCATCGTCCGTTTTGACGAACAGCTCAGCTTTGTCTTCGCTCGTCTTAACACTGTCTTGCACATCAGCGAGCACATACAGATAGTTGTCATCCCATAGTGTTTTGAAACTCGCTCCGAACGCACTCGTTCTTTCCGTTTCCATTGCGGCAACCTTATTCCAGACGGCATCTATCTGCCCATCGATAATCGGAGTGCCTTCCGCAGCGCTGCCTTCCTTCGTTACGAGCGGCAGCTTGGGAGGAACGACTTCCTTCACCGCTTCAACCATTCCCCAATAAGCGTATTTCGCTTGATGACGTTTATCGAAAGGAAATGGCGCGTCTTGACGTGTCGTGCCGCGATTATGCAGCCACGTATGGTCATCCGCTAGACCCCAGATTGTTACGTTGCTGATCCAGCCGTCCGGATTGTACGCCTCGGTGTCCGGATCGGCGTTTTTTCCTTCCTCGTCGAGCTTTACCAGCTCCTCGAACAATTCCTTGTACCGATAACCTTGGCGTACAAGAATGTCCTCGGGAATCGGATCATAAGCCGTGCTGTTGTTCGTATATACGGATATATCGAGCTCTGTCAGCTGGTTGTCGAATCCGGCCTCGCCGAACTTGCGGATCGAGTCCGACATTTGTTGAATGGAAGGTCCGCTCACGTTAATATGGGTTTGGTGGCCCACACCGTCGATCGGCACGCCTTCGTCTCTAAGCTTCGTAACAAGATCGAACAGGAAATCGCGTTTCTGCGGGTTGTGCGTGCTGTAATCATTGATATACAGCTTCGCGGTCGGGTCCGCGTTATGCGCTTCCTCGAACGCTACGCGGATGAAATCCAGACCCGTAATGCGATACCAGTGTGTATCGCGCATGCCATCCGGACGGCCCTCGTCGATCACCTCGTTCACCACATCGTAGTAATCGGCGACATCCGCATATTTAGCGACGACCGCCTGAATATACGATCTGAGGCGGGAGAGCACAAGCGCCTTGTTCGTTTCGTTCGCTTCGAGCCACTCACCCTGCGAATCCTTCAGCATCCAGTCAGCGCCTTGCTCATGCCACAACAACGTATGGAATCGAAGCTTCATATCATTGTCTTTGGCATATTTCACAATGGCGTCCGCGCCCGTATAGTTGTACGTGCCTTCAGTCGCATTGATCGAAGCCGGCTTCATGGAGTTCTCGGCTACGATAGCGCTATAATGCTTCTTAAGCAGTTGATCTGCCGTGCCGGTGAACTGAGCTGGCTCGACCGCAGCGCCAATCTCGAAATAATTCTCGTACAGATCCTTCAAGCTATCGAGCCCGGTTTGGATCGGCAGCGTTCCTTCGAGCGGACCCACATAGGCTAACGCAAAATCGTCCATATAAAACGATCTAGGCTCGCCGTTATCATCCGCCGTTTCTACATAAGCGTTCAGTACGGTCGGCTTCGTTCTGAGCGAGAACTTGCCGGACAGCTGTACCCATGCCGCATCCGTTACGGTTGCATTGGCGGATACGTTCGTGAACGTGCTGTCGCCGGATTGCACGCTAAGACGGAGCCTTGTCGGATCTTCTCCCGGAGCCATCTTCACCCAAGCCGACAACGAATACTCGTAGTTTTTGTGCATTTTGCCAAGTACGTTCAAGAACGGACCGTCATATTGATCCGATACGGTTGTCAGCAAGCTGTTAGCCCCTCCGCTTGTATGATTATCGTCGGAGGATACTTCAATATTGCCGTCACCGTTTCTACGTACCCAGTCTCCTTGGCCGTCTTCAAACCCAGTGGTAATGCCTGTCTGATCGAGCGTGCTCGGATCGGGATCAGGCTCGGTCTGACCCGGCGTTACGTCGACTATGACGAACTCGTCAATATAGATATCCGCGATGGATGCGGCCGACTCGATATAAAGAAGCAATTCAGCCGAGCCGGACGGGAGCGTATAGCCTGTTTTGCTAAACGTTGTCCATTCCGTGCTCGTAACGGTCTTCTCTCCCATATGCCAGTCGAAAGCGCTTCCGTTTTTCCACGTCACATGGAGATTGTCCGAGCCTTCGCCTAGCTTTGCCTTGAGCGAAATATCGTACGTGTGTCCCTGTTGAAGCTTACTGAAAATACTTATGCTTGGACTTGCGCTCTTCGTCAGACGATCGGCAAATTTCAACGAATGCGTGCCTTCAGAAGCAGTGTCCGTGCTAACGGACAAGCTGCCCGAACTGCCCCATGAAAGAGGAGCCCAATCTCCTATTTCACCGTCCTCGAAGCCCTGGTCTACAATTTTCGTTACAGTCTGCGGCGTAGTATCCTTAATCAATACTTCATCGATATAGATATCCGCAGTTGATGCTAGCGTCTCAATATAGAGGAGTAGCTCCGATGATCCCGTCGGGAGCGTATAGCCCGTTTTGCTAAACGTTGTCCATTCGGTGCTCGATACCGTACTCTCTCCCATATGCCAATCGAAAGCGCTTCCGTTTTTCCACGTCACATGGAGTTTATCTAAACCTTCTCCCAGCTTTGCTTTGAGCGAAATATCATACGTTCGGCCTTGCTGCAAATAACTTAGAATACTAAGGCTCGGACTGGCCGAATTCGTTGTCCGTCCCGAGAATCGAAGCGAGTGGCTTCCCGACGATGCCTGATCTTGCGAGATGGCAACGGTGCCCGAGCCGCCCCATGACAGTGGCAGCCACCCGCCCGTACTGCCATCCTCGAAATCTTGGCTCAGCACTGTTGCAGCCACCGGTGCAACCGGATCCGTCACTGGCAGCGCAACCAGCTTGGCCTTGAACGTATCGATGTAGTACGATACCGTAGCGTTGCCCGAAGCTTGAACGTACAATTGATACTTAGTCGCCCGAGGATCCAAGGTGATATTGCCTTTAATCTCTACCCACTCGCCGGCGGTAACCGTCTCCGCACGTACGGCTTTATAAGCAGCCGAATCGCCTGCCGGCAAACCCTCTTGATTAACGTTAATCTCCAGTGTAGCTTCGCCAGCCGTGTCTTCCAGCAGCTTGGCATATACGGACAACTCGTAGGTCGCCCCTTTAACCAACGTATCCAAATACGTGCCAGGACCGTTCCAGTTCTCCGTTCTCCCCGTCGTCTTGAGGCTGCCTGCCCCAGTGTGCGCCGTATAGGTCGACTGTACAACTGTTTCCGAACCCCGCTTGAACCAGCCGTCTGTGTTCGTGTCGAAATTATTGGCAAGCACGACATCTCCGACTGCGGCCGCATGAGCGGATTCGCCCGTCCATACTTGCGGCAACAACAAGGCAACCGCAAGCAGCAAGGATAAATAAACCTTCAACTTTCTTCGCATTCCACTTCTTCCCCCTTATGCATGGATGTGAGAAAGGTAGCGCTTTCATGAACTAAAAAAGCAGCAATCCCCAAATCCATCGTAAACCTAATTCCGCTCCCTATTAACCCTAAAAACTATAGAAGTTTCTGCGAAAATTTGTAATAAATAAAGGCGGCACAGGGAGAATCAACTCCATGATGCCGCCATTGCTGCCTCTACTGAAAAATATCCAACCAAATCTTAATCGCCGTAGCTAAAATAAGTACCGCCAAGATGATCTGCAGCACCTTCGTGTTCATCTTCTTGCCGGCCATCGCGCCAAGCGGTGAAGCCAGCAAACTCGCAACGACCATAATAATAGCTGGCGTATATTCGACTTGCCCCGTCGATACCTTGCCGACCGTTGATCCGATCGAGGAAATAAAAGTGATCGCGAGGGAAGTGGCAATCGTCATTCGCGTTGGTATCTTAAGCACGACCAGCATGATCGGCACGAGCAGGAAAGCTCCGGCAGCGCCGACGATACCTGCGCCAACACCGACGATTAACGCCAGTACAGCGGCAAGCCATCTGTTATATTTCACTTGATTGAACGGTATATCATCCACGCCTTTTTTCGGAATGAACATCATGATCGCCGCGGTTAGCGCCAATATGCCGTAGATCAAGTTAATGCCGCTCTCACTCATCATTTTGGAGCCAAAGCCGCCAATGAAGCTTCCAAGCAGGATAGCCGAGCCCATATAGATAATAAGCGTTTTGTTCAAATAACCGCCTTTGCGGTACGCCCACACGCCGCCGATCGTTGCGAAAAACACTTGCACCGCGCTAATTCCCGATACCTCATGAGCCGTAAAAGCTGCAATTCCGAACAACGGCGGAATGTATAAGAGCATCGGATACTTAATTATCGAACCGCCAATGCCCACCATACCCGAAATATAAGATCCAATAAATCCGATTAAAAAAATCGTTGCGATATAGGTTAAACTTAGCTCCTCCATCATGCCGCCTCCTTATCATGCCGGTTAACGAACGGCACAACGATTAGGACCGATCTCCATTTCACGCTGCTGCTCGTCAGTTGGCGTTATCCTGCCCATGTTCGTCTGACGAATCTCCACATAAGCGTTAGGCTGCGGCGGCAAGTTTGTCGTCACCATCGCTCGGAAAGACTCCTCGTCCGCAATGTTTAATCCGTGGTTGTGTTTGAAAAGCTCGCCCAGCTTCATGGCTGCTGTTCCATCTTCGTTAAGCTCGTCCATGACCATGAAATGCGCTGGCAGAACGATCAGCTCTTCAGACAGTTCTCTATAGCGAGCGTAGAGCGTTTCTCTTAAGTCCACTACCCAATCCTCAGCTAAGCCCGCGAGATCAGGACGCCCGATGGAATCAATAAATAATATATCTCCTGTAAGCAGATACTGGTCATCGATGATAAACGACGTAGAGCCGATCGTATGCCCTGGGGAGTATAGCGCTTCAATGTCGATATTCGTGCTGCCGATCTTCACCCTAACTCCGCCTACCAGCGCCACGTAATCGAATACAACTTCGCCAGCATCCTTTGGCGGCAGCCAATACGTCGCTCCCGTTTGCTCCGCTATGACGCGCCCGCCCGAGATATGGTCGGCATGCAGGTGAGTATCGAATACATGCTTGATAGCCGCATTCTTGCTGCTTGCGAACTCAGTATACACTGCAGTCATTCGCGCCGCGTCGAACAATGCCGCTTCGCCATCCGATATCGCCATGTAGGACAGGCAGCCTTTGCCAATTCGCACGAATTGATACAGCTCTCCGCCATCCTTCAGATCGCCAACCTTAAGCGGAACAAGATGCTCGCTCCAAGCTTTCATCCCTCCATGCAGATATGCGACGTTGCGCCCTTGCTCGGACAGCATCTCCGCAACCATCACGGACGAGCCCTCTTTCGCGCAAACGACGAGTATTTCTTCATTTTCCGGCAGCTGCTCCAAAATCTCTTCTACGCCGTCAATAAGGTCAAAGTAAGGAACGTTCAAATGCTGAATACTCTCGCCTTCAATTTTCCAGTTCGCGAAGTCAGATTCATTACGAACATCCAGGATAAACAGTCTTTCCTTCCTAATGGCCTTCTCTGCCGCTTCCGCTGCTTGCATCGCTCTTATTGTCATTGTTATATCCTCCCTCGCATTCGCATTTGTACAAAAAGGTTCTTGCTAGTCACTTACCCCAATCCGTCAGTATGTCCAATCCATTCGCTCATGCCCGGCACAACGTTAAAGACATTAGCATATCCGTTCTCCGCCAGCTTCCGAGCCGCCATGTCACTGCGATTGCCGGAGCGGCAAACGACGTAGATCGTTTCCTGCTTACCCAGCTCATCCATGCGCTTATCCAGCTCGCCAAGCGGAATCGATACGGCATGGGGGATATGATTGAAGGCATATTCCGCCGCCTCTCTTACATCAAGAATGATTATTGGCTCGCTATTTTGGAGTCGTTGCTCCAATTCGGCATGATTAACGACATACGGGAAGACTTGCTCGGCCGCCTCTTCATTAGCAGCTTTTCGCAAGTAATGCTTGAGTACAACGCCTTCCTCGACCGTGCCGAGATAATAATTGCCCGTGCTTTCAGCCCAAGCTTTCATGTCAGCCTTGGAGCCTTTATCGGTTGCTTCAACCTCCAATACCTGCCCCGCTTCCAGCTCCTTCATCGCTTTCTTCGTGCGAACGATCGGCATTGGACACGCCAATCCTTTGGCATCTAATTTGACGTTGGATTCAATTATTGTCATCCTTATCGAACCTCCATTTATGCTCTATACCCACAGGGGTATAGAAATGATAAAAAAAAGAACTTGCCTTTAAATAAATAAGTTCACGTTTCCTTCCTGCGCATCCGCCAGGTAGGCCGCCACGCCGGCATATTCAATATCATCTAGCAGTTCTTCCTTCTGAAGACCCAGAAGATCCATTGTCATCGTACATGCTACGAGCTTAATATCTTGCTCCTTAGCCATCTCAATCAGTTGCGGGAGCGGAACGGCATTATGCTTCTTTATGACATCCTTGATCATCTTAGGTCCCATTCCGGCAAAATTCATTTTGGAAAGACCCATCTTGTCGGCTCCGCGCGGCATCATTTTACCGAACATCGACTCCATAAAGCCTTTTTTCTTCGGCAGCATAACGTTCTCATCCTTACGCAGTGCATTTAATCCCCAGAAGGTATGAAAAATAGTTACCTCGTGGTCATAAGCCGCTGCTCCGTTTGCAATAATATAAGCAGCCATTGCTTTGTCATAGTCGCCGCTAAACAATACGATTGTTGTTTTCTTTTGTTCGTTCACTTTAATAGAACCTCCCTTATTTGAACCTTTTATATACCCCTATAGGTATTAAAATGCGCAAAAAAATTTACCCCTTACGAATCCAAAACTTCAATACATCGCCGTCTTCTTGATGCTGGAGAAGATCGTTGCCTGTAGATTTAGCCCATGCCGCAAGATCGTTTTTGGCTCCTTTGTCCGTCGCATGGATTTCCAGCACTTGACCCGGCTGCAGCTCGTCTATCGCCTTCTTCGTTTTCACTATCGGCATTGGGCACGCCATGCCTTTAGCATCCAATAATTTATCTGTTCTCATTATAATAAAATCCTCCTTTGCTCAACTGCATAAACTCATACTATACCCCATAGGGTATATTGTCAAGCAAGTTTGAGCTAGCACGACAGGCACAATTTCCGGTAAAAGAACAAAAAAAAGAAGGATGTGTCTCCACCTCCTCCTTACTCCAATAAACTATTTATTCGGAAGCTGCGACACATAGCTGTCCGACAGATGAAGCAACTCAAGTGCTCGATTGTATTGCTCCTCCGTTGTTCCCGCTTCCGACTCGCTATTGCCCTGCAAGAAGTAATTCACGCCGTCCTCAAACCCGATGCCCGGCAGGAATACGTCTGTATCCGTAATGACCGAGCCGCTCGGCAAGAAATGCCTCATCGGCAGCAGGTTAGAGGTCTGATTGAGCAAATCTTGGCCAAAATGAATTTGATTGTCCAGAGACACGCCCGTCAAGTTCGCAACCGTCGGCAAAATATCGATCTGACCGCCGGTTTGCTCCATCACCGCTGGATACGTGACGCCTGGAGCATGCATAATCAGCGGGATTTTGAACATATCCGTATATCCGTATTCATGCCCGATCAATTCCTCGATCAGCTTCTTCTCGCTGCCGTCCAGCGAGTACAGCGGCAGCCCTTGATGGTCGCCGTACATTAACACAACGCTGTTATCCCACAGCCCGGTTTCCTTCAAGTCTGCTATAAACTGTCCAAGCGCATAATCGGCGTAATTTTGCGCATGAATATAGTTGCCTACGAGCGTATCATCGTACTTGCTTGGAAGCGTCATGCGGTACTTCGATTCCGGAATATGATACGGATGATGAGCGCTCATCGAAATAACCTGCGCGTAGAAAGGTTGCTCTTCCTTATCCATCTTCACAAGCTCGTCGATCGTCTTCGCATATAGAACCTCATCAGACGAGCCGAACGCTACGTGATCCTCGTCACCGAAGAAAGCCTGATCGTAGTAACGATCCCAGCCGAGCGCCTTATACAGCTCCGTGCGGTTCCAGAACTCCACCTTATTCGTATGGAATGTCGCCGTTGTATAACCATTCGCATGAAGTAGCTTCGGCAAGCTCGGAAGAGCTTTGTCTACATTATGTTCTGTGGCAGCCTCATGCTGAGGCACATAAAGCGACGTGTTCACTACATATTCGGCATCCGATGTTGTTCCAGATCCGACCATCGTGTAGAAATGGTTATAGTGAAATTCTTCACTTACCAGCTTATTCAAATTCGGCGTAATTTCTTGGCCGTCGATTTTTGCGCCGATCAAGAAGTTTTGGAACGACTCCATCTGAAGGATAATGACATTTTTCCCTTTGGCCGCTCCCCAATATTTCGGCGTCTCCGCCTGTGTCACAGGCTGCTGAATGCCCTTAAGCTCGTCGATAGCCGCCTGAGAAATGCTCTCCATCTCCACCGGCTCCTTAGCCTCCAAGCTGTCAGCGAATATCGTGAACACCTCGTAATTAAGAATGCCCATTTCGTTGGCTTGCTTGCTTTCGTTCATGCTGGCCCGATTGGGCAAGACGCTGAAGAGGCAAAGCGCGACCGATAGCGCGAATACGAAGGACAACACAGGTCCGCGCACCTTTCTCATGCTGATCGTTTTGCGAATATGCATGTGCTTCGGTCTCCACAAAATAATGGCCAGCACGATTATATCTAAGAATATAAGCAAATAATAAGGGTCCATCAGTGAATACGTGCTGTTGCCGACCTTAGTCACCTTATCGGCTTGGCTGAATGCATGATACGTGACGATGATGCCATAATATTTGTAATACATGAGGACGGTAAAATAAAGCAGCGTGAACATCAAGTTCACTATCATGTAATACAGCATCTTGCGTTTCTTGGCTAGCCATTCGATCAAGCAGAACACGATCCAGAAGAACGGAACCTCCGTTATGAGCATGTTCCATGAAGGGCCCTCTTGGAATACGATGTCCCAAGCGAGAACACCCTTTAATATAAGAATAATTGTAAAATAAATAAATCTCCGATTGAGCAGTCTCATTAACATAGACAACTCCAGTCACCCCTTCCCATAGCATCAAGAAGAATACTCCTTTATGAAGAAAAGGTAAATGGATGTTGCTGGATTGTGCGAAAAGATTCACAACCTTACTGATTTTTACCGTTTGAACTGGTTAGGGCTTTGCATTGTTGGCATACAGGCATGTTGGAAAACGTGAAATTATCTCTCATCCATCCAGGTACACGACCAGATGGAGGTTAAAAAAAAGGAAATGCCCCGAACGATACGTTCGGGGCATTTCCTTATTCCTTACAGTTTTACAACGTTTTCGGCTTGAGGTCCGCGGTTGCCTTGAACGACATTGAACTCGACGCGTTGGCCTTCGTCCAGTGCTTTGTAGCCGTCGCCAACGATCGCGCTAAAATGCACGAATACGTCGTTGCCGCCTTCGATTTCGATAAAGCCGAAGCCCTTTTCCGCGTTAAACCATTTCACTGTTCCTTGTTCCATTCTTATTACCACCTTTGATTGATTTACATGACCTTCTTATTTCAATACCAATAAAAAATTCACATATCGTACTAGGTTATTATTTCGAAAGAATAACCCACTACGATATGTGAATTCGGTCACGCGTTCTATGGTTTGATTATACTCTGTCCGACGGTGAATAGCTAATTCCAATGGTGCCCATTATAGCTGTTTTTATAAAAAAGAGCACTAATTAAAGTGCTCTTTCTCCGTTGATCGTTCTATGAATCGGAATTTACGTAAATCTCATACGCCCACGGCGCCAAATCTACCGCATGCTCCGCTTGCAGCTCGACCGGCGAATCATCGCCGCCGCTTAACGCTTGATAGGTGCCTGCGGATGCTCCAAGCTGGACGATGCTTGTCACGCTGTCGGCGGACAGGTTCATGAGCACAATGACCGTATTGCCGTCCTTCGTGCGTTCGAAGGCAAGCAGCCTGTCGTCTCCTCCCTCAAGCGAACGGTAAGCTCCGCCCGCGCTTCCATTCCACAGCGCTGGATTGTTGTGCTTCAAATCCACAAGCTGCTTATAGAACGGCTGCATGGATAGATCATCCCATGCGATCTCGTCTTTATCGAAGAATAGCAGTCTTCTATTCAGACCCGCCTCCTGCCCCGAATAGATAAGCGGCATACCCGGCAGCGTGAAGCTGAGCGCCGCCATCGGCCCCACCGCATCCCCCAACCGCTCATACTCCGTCCCTATCCATGAGTTCTCGTCATGGTTGGACGTGAAGTTGAGCGCATACGTGCCTGCCGGATAGCTGCTCTCGAGCCGCTCTGCGTAAAGCGCGATCTGCTTCGCATTGCCCTGCCCTTTAGCCACTCGATTCATTATATTGTACAGCTGCCAACCGTAATTGGCATTGAAAGCGCGGCTCAGCAGACTGATCTGTTGATCATCCTCCGCCAGCATAAAGACCGGCTTCAGCTTCTCCAACTCCACCCTTGCCTGCTCCCAGAACGCTTTGGGCACGCCGCCGGCATAATCGGCGCGATAGCCATCGATATCGAATTCGCTTACCCAATACTTCATGCCGTCCAGCATAGCTGCCTGCATGTCGGCATTGTCATAGTTCAGATCGGCGACATCCGCCCAGTTCGTCCCCGGCGGCATCACGATATTGCCCGCTTCGTCTTGCGTATACCAATCCTTATTGGCCGTCCAAGCATGATCCCAGCCGGTATGGTTGGCTACCAAATCGAGCAGCACCTTAAATCCCATCTCATGCGCTTTGTCGACGAGCGACTTGAAATCTTCATCAGTGCCGAATTCCGGATTAACTGCCTTGTAATCGTCCACCGCATAATACGAACCCAACGTTCCGTTCCGATTCGTCTCCGAAATCGGATGGATCGGCATGAACCATAAAATGTCCACCCCAAGCTCCTTCAGACGCGGCAGATGCTCCTCGAACGCCTTGAAAGTGCCCTCCTTCGTGTACTGCCGCACATTGACCTCGTACATGACGGACTTAGCCGCCCACTCCGGAACTGGCACACCCTGCCGCACGACGACTTCCTTCGTAGGCTCAGAATCCGGATCCGGCTCATCCGCCTTCCCCGCAGAACAAGCGGATAGCGCCAGCAGGGATGCGAGCAGGAACAGAACAACCATCCCTTTCGCTTTTCTTGGCATCGGTTCACCATCCCCTTCCTATCTCTATTTGAAATGCGATCCCATCATGGATGGCATTTGCAGTCGACGCCATTACCCTTTGACAGAGCCCAGGGTGATTCCTTTGACGAAATACTTTTGCAGAAACGGATAAATAACGAGCAGCGGCAGCATGGAAATAAAGATTTTCGCCGCATTAAGCGTCTGGTTGGACAACGCCGACATCCGCTTAACCGATTCTTCATCCATCCTCGTCGGATCGATCACGACAGCCACCTGCCGAATATACGATTGCAGCGGATAATGCTCGGATTTGTTCATAAGGACAAGCGCCTGGAAAAACTCGTTCCAATGGTACACGATCGTAAACACCATAATAGTAGCCAGCACCGGTACGGATAGAGGCAGGCAGATGCTGAACAAAATGCGCCAAGGTCCTGCACCGTCGATCATCGCCGACTCTTCCATTTCCTTCGGCATATTGCGTAAATAGTTCATCACGAGGATAACGTTGAAGACAGGCAGGCCGCCGCCAAGCACGAGTCCCCAAATGTTATTCGTCATGCCAAGCGTTTGCATCGTAAGATACCAAGGCACCAAGCCGCCATTGAAAAGCATCGCAAAGACGAGCAGCCACATGATAATATTTCTTGGCCTAAACTCCTTCGGCGTCTTCGACAGCGGGTAAGCCATCAATAAGATAACGAAGAAAGCGATAGCCGTGCCGTACACGACCCTTTTCACCGAAGTGAAAAACGATTTGAAAAATTGTCCGTCTTCCATAATGGTCATATATGAGCCCCACGTAAAGCCTTTCGGCCACAGGAACACTTGTCCCGCCGACGCTGCCGCCTTATCGCTTAGCGATATGGATAAGGTGTACCATATCGGAAGCAGGCACAGCAGCATAAGGATGATAAGCAATATGAGGTTCAGGCCGTTGAACAATCTGGAAAACACCGAACGTTCGGTTATCATGTCTCTTCACTCCTGCCTGTTTAGAATATTCGATAATTCGCGAACCGGTAAGCCAGCGTATACGAAACCGAGATAAGAATAAGTCCGACAACCGATTTCAATAGCCCTACCGCCGTAGCGAGACCGTGCTGGAAGTCGATGAGACCCGCCCGGAACACCCACGTATCGACAATATCTCCCGTCGAGTAGACCGATGGATTGTACATATTGAAGATTTGATCGAAGCCCGCGTTCAAAATATTGCCCAGGCTGAGCGTAGCCAGCAAAGCAGCTACGGGGAGAATGCTCGGAATCGTAATTTTCGTAAGCCGCTTCCACTGCGAAGCGCCGTCAATGGCTGCCGCTTCGTACATCTCGGGATTAATAGAAGTAAGAGCAGCGAAGAAGATGATGGCGTTGAAGCCGAATTCCTTCCACACGTCGCTTCCGACGACGAGCGCCGGGAAGATCTTCGCGTCCGCGAAAAACAAGATCGGCTCGATCCCGATAGCGCTCAAGAGCTGATTAATGGGACCCGAGTAAGAGAATATATCGAGCATCATGCCCGCTACGATTACCCACGACAGGAAGTGCGGCAGATAAACGATCGTCTGAACCGTACGCGTGAGCAAGCGGTTTTTCACTTCATTTAACATCAGCGCAAAAACAAGCGGAACGATCAGGTTGCCGACCATTTTCGCGAACGCGATAACGACCGTATTACGGAAGATCAGCTTGCTGTCGTCCAGCTCGAACATATACTTGAAGTTTTCCAGCCCGACCCATGGCGACTTCCAGATGCCCATGCCGGGATTGAACTCTTTGAACGCCGTTAAGACGCCGTACATGGGATAGAGATTGAAGAAGATTAACCATAAGAGTCCGGGAATCAGCATGATGTAGAAATGTTTGGCAAAGCTTCTGTGTAACATTCTCTCTCCACTTCCCTTGCTTGAAAGATAAAGACGGGCGACGAGCGCCCGCCTTGTTCCAATCACCTATTTCAATTCATTAACTTCTTCCGTAACTTTGTCGCCGCCTTGATCTTTCCACTTCGCTACAAACTCATCGAATGCGCTCAGATCTGCACTGCCCATAATGATTTTGAGGAACGTCTCGTCTTCCAGCTTCTTCAGATTCGTCCATCTCGATTCCATCGTTTTGGTCTGTGCTGTCGCAATACTGCGTACCCAGTTGATATCCGCGTCTACAAACGTCGAGCCGCCGTTCAGATGCGCATAGATGTGATTGAAGAAACCGGCATCCGTCTTCTGATCAAAGTACCCAATATCATAGTCGTCTACCGGAGCAAGCTTAACCGCTTTAGCGTGATTGGCCATTTCAAAAGCCCAACCGTAGTTGATGTTGTCGAAGTCCTCAAGCTTGATTTCATCCTTCAAGAACTTGCGAAGGTTATTAACCGCGTATTCCAGTTGATCGCCCGCGCCAAGGATCAGGAACAACGGCACCTGTTGGGACGTCATTTCTTTGCCTTCCGTCAGCGTCTTGAATTCTTCGTCCTTGCCCCATTTGTGAAGCGTCAGCATTTTGATAACAGCCTCTGGGTGCTTGGCGTTTTTGCTGACAACAATGTAGTTGCTGCCTGTCGCTTGGTTAGAGTTGAACTTACCTGCTTCGTTAAGCGGAGCCGCATAAGGTCTCCAGTTCGCTTTCGGATCATTAGCCATCGAGTCCGTCAAGTTGTAAGCCGACCACCATGGGCCGAAGAAAATGCCGGTTTGGCCGCTTGCTACAACCTCAGCCGTCGATTTACGAATGCCAAGCTCTTTGTCCAAAATGCCGTTTGCGTACCAGTCTTTCATCATGCCGAGCGCTTTTTTCGTTTCTTCCGTCGTCGAGCCGTATACCGCATTGCCGTCCTTATCCTTCACCCAGATACCTGGATACGCATCGTTCGCAAAAAACAACGAGGAGAAGTTATACCAATGGTCGGTCGAATTAAGGAAGTTGGATGATAGCGAACCGCCTTGCTGCGTTCCGACGATACCTACCGTTTTCTCTCCGCCCATCTTGTTGTCGATGAACGCTTTGGCGATGTTGCCAAGATCTTCGAGCGACTTCGGCGCTTCAAGCTTCAGACTGTCGAGCCAGTCTTTGCGAATCCAAGTGAGCGGCGCGGAAGGAAGCGTCGTCTCAGGCAATGCGTACAGCTTGCCGTCGAACGTTACGCTGTCCAGCAGACCCGGGTTGGAGTCGTAAACCGCTTTCAGCTCCGAGCTCGCATACTTGCCGTAAACCTCATTAAGGTCAGCCAGTTGGCCTGCTTTGACCATTTGGCGAAGCTGCGTTTCGTTGACGACCATCGCGTCAGGCAAGTCATTGCTGGAAATTGCGAGGCTCACTTTCTGTTGGTAGTCGTTGCCTGCGGCCGATTCCCATGCATGCTTCACGACGATGTTGTATTTATCTTTCAGCCAGCGTGTGTATACGTTGTCCTCCGATGTATCGCTGCCGTCGAACTTATAGTTCGGGTCGATCGCGCGGCCAATGGAAACCTCGGTCGCCTCAGCGAACTTGGCGAACGGATCGATGACCTCTTCCGCGACCGGTGCGTTAGTCGCTCCTCCGTTATTCGCTGGCGCATCCGTCGCCGCTGCGCCTTGCTTGTTGTTATTTCCGCTGCATGCGGCTACGCTAGCCGTCACGGTCATCATAGCCAGCATCGTTAATATGGCTTTCTTCATGTGAATCCCCCTTTGGTAATCGTCATTGTTTCCTTCGACAAACTCAATATAGCACGGGTGCGTTCGGCCTCGAGATAGAGAGCATTCCGCAATCAGGGTAAAGATTTTCATTACCGCATAAAGAAACGTGCGAAAAATGTCTATCCTCTTTTCGCACGTTATCTACCCTCTATAGTTTCATTCTTTGGTTCTCGGGCATTTGCCGAAACTCGCTAGGCAATACGCCCGCATGCTCGCGGAACAGCCGGCTGAAATATTTCTCGTCGCTGTAACCGATCTGTTCGGCGATCCACTGGATCGTCTTGTTCGTGCTCCGCAAATATTCCTTCGCCCGCTCCATGCGGATTTCCCGCACATAATCGGTGTACGTCTGACCCACGTACTGCTTGAAGCATTGGCTGAAGTAGCTGCCGCTCATGTTCACCATCTGAGCGATCTCCGAAGACGAGATCGGTTCGCCTATGTTCTGCTGCGCGAGATTCATCGCCTTCACGATGCTGTTCTGGATTTCCGGAGAGAATAACGGTTTTGCCCCCGCGCGGCTGATCCGCTCCCGCACCTCCCCAAGCCACCGCTCAAAGCTGAACCAGCTCGGGAAAAAATCCTCGATGGCGATCGGCTCCGCCAGAATCGCTTGATACAACCTGTTCCATTCGTCAGATAAAGAGTAGAAAATACGGGCAAGGCGTACCGGAGGCATCTTCAGCTCCTTCAGCTCGGATAGCTGCGACCTGAACACCGCATCGTCGTAAATCCAATCCGCCGCTCCCCACTTTTCCTTCATCTGATCGAGTGGAATACCGCTCGTTGACTTGTCTCCATTCATATAGTTCGCCGCATCGATATGGAGCAAGCCATTCTCGGGCTCATAATCGTAGAAAAGATCCTTTTTGGCATATCCCCTAATCATTTGCATGATCGACTTATGGTCTATACCTTCCAGACCGCTGAATTGAATGCTAACCATATTCGTATTCGGCATAGTCGCCCTCGGTAGCGGTTCCGAGGCATACCAAATGCCAGGGCCTGCCTCAGCCGCTTTGCCAGTAATCGCATGATCAGCCCATAGTTCCTCCGTGCCTGCGTTTAGCGCATAATACACATATAGTTGACCGCCTGCTGGCGTTGCCATGTCCACCTGATGCTCGGCAGCAGCTTTCAATCCATCCTTGCGTTCCATCAGCTTAACGATCCTGCCGAGCACTTCCTCGAACTGCTCTTGCTCAAGCTGGGTTTTCGCAATATAGTCAATAGCCCCGAGCCGAAGCGCCTCCTGTATATATTCAAAATCCTGATGCAGCGACAACACGACGATCTGCACGGAAGGGAATCTCTCTTGAACGATTCGCATGAGCTCAATACCAGACATGACCGGCATGGACAAGTCCGTCATCAACAGATCAATGGGATTCATCTCCATAAACTTGAGCGCGTTCTCTCCGTTATTCGCCTCGCCTACGATCTCCATGCCGAATTCCTGCCATGGCATCGAGGATATGATTCCTTTACGCACAAGCTTGTCATCGTCCACGATTAATAATCGGATCATACGGGGGGCTCACCTCCTGGTGCTAATGCTGGTGCTGCTAGGGCGGCAAGTGACTCAGAATCAGCCGCAGCGGCAGGCAAGGGTAGACGTACGGAAACGATCGTTCCTTTACCCTGCTCGCTCTTTATCTGAAGCTTGGACTCACTGCCGTAGTTGGCCTTTAGAATCCGCTTCACGTATTTCATGCCGATTCCCATTCCAACCTTATCGCTTTCTTCAGTATCGTCGTCCAAAAGCTGATCAATCATTTCTTTCGTCATGCCCGCTCCGTTATCTTGAATCGTAATGAGAAGTCCGTCCTCCTGCAGCATCACGCCGACATAAATATATCCGTCGTCGCTTACACCGTGATAGAGAGCGTTCTCCACCATCGGCTGCAGCAGGAAACGAGGGCTCGGCAGCCCTAAGCTCTTCTCGTCCACGTCGATATCAACATCGAATTGGAAGTCATAGCGAATTTGCTGCAGCTGCAAATATTCCTTAAGCGCATCAATCTCGTTGCCGATCGTGGACGTCTCGCCCATTTTGCCAAGATTATAATAGAGCAGCTTGTTCAAGCTGAGCACCAGCTTATCGATATCCTTCTGACCATTCATGACGGCAAGCCAGTGGACCGTATCGAGCGTATTCATCAAGAAATGCGGATTAATTTGATACAACAGCTTCTCTACCTCTAGGTCGGCTCTACGCTTCTCCTTCTGCTCTACTTCCTCGTACAGCGCCCATATCTTCCGCTTCATGCTGCGCGTCTGGTAGAGCAAATAATCGAACTCCGGAATATAGGTCTGCTCCTTATGCTCGCCCTCATTCGAATGAATGAGCGACTTAATCTCCCGGTGGAACTTATCAAGCGGCCGATAGACCATCTTCCACAGCAACCAAGCAAAGAACAAAGCCACAATTATGAACAAGAAGAAAATACCCGATATTTGAAGAAGCCATCGGTTTCGTTCCTGATTGAGCTCCTTCTCAGGAACAACGGATACGATGCTCCATCCCTGATTACTTACTTCCTTGTTCCAAAAGTACCCGCCGGAATAGCCGGATAACACATTCGGATCCGTCTCCGGGAATAGGCGCTGCACGGCAAAAGAATCCGATACTTCGCTGAATGCAACCTTTCCCGTTGGATCAAGCAGCAGCAATCGGCGCGAGCTTTCCTTCCGATTCTGCGGAGCGAATAGCGATGTGAGCGCATTGCGGCCTGACTCAATGTATAAATACATATCTTTATCCGGCAAATTCACCTTACGCATAATACTGAACACATATTGATTAATCGAGCCATTATAGCTGATATGAGGACCATAATAGGTGATTTCCGAATACTGAGCCAAGATCGGCAGCTTATCCGGCCGGAAATCGCCGCGAACGCGGAAGTTCTCGAAGTCGTACTCCTTATTCTCGGCATCGAAATACATCAGCAAGCCTATATTGGGATTCGAAAACGTAATATTGTTCAACTCGCTCCGAATTTCATTGTTCAGCCTCAGCTTCTCATAAGGCTCCTGTACCGTCTCGAGCTCTTCAAGCCGCTTAATCGTGCCTCCGCCATAAGCAAACTGCTGCGATACGTGATTGAGATTGTTCAGCGCATTCTCCAGCGTCAGAAGATCCTGCTTCAGATTGCTCTGCAGCGCGCTCTCCACCTTATTGCCGATGATGGAATCGATCGTGTAAAACGATATGAAACCCAAACAGATGAATGGGGTTAAACTGCTTATCAAAAAGATGAAAATAATTCTGTTTTTGAACGTTACATTGTTTAATCGTTTCATTCGCATAAGCGTGGAAATACCACCCTTTCCTGTACGAATCATGCTGATTGCGGGCATAATATCCGCTAATAATATCATAGCTTGAAACGCGGCGGATGAGGTATGACAATGTTGCGGGATTAGGGGGACAATTTTTAAATACATGTAGTTTTCATATATTTCCTGATTGCAATTAATCGCCCATTAACAAATGAGCACTATACTGACCGTAATGCCGCACATAATATATGGAAAAGGAATGATATGTCGTGGGAATTCATACGTATTTTCAATCTCTTAACGATCTCGAGCGTATTATTCGTTGTCCAGGGAAATTTAAGTTCGAAGAGCACAGCGTATCCGCTCATTCCTGGAAGGTTGTCCAATACGCCAAAACGCTCGCCGATATCGAGGAAAGCAATGGCGTGGCGATCGACTGGAAGAAGCTTTACGAAATTACGAGCAGCCATGACTATGGCGAAATCTTTATCGGGGATATCAAAACGCCCGTCAAGCATTCTTCGCTGGAACTTCGCGGCATGCTGCAGCAGGTAGAGGAAGGTATGATTGCACTCTTTATTGAGGAAAATATTCCGGAGGAGTTCAAGCCGATTTTCTTCAGACAGCTGCGCGAGGGCAAGGACGACTCCGTCGAAGGGCTCATTCTTGAAGTGGCCGATAAGCTCGATCAAGTGTACGAAGCTCTGACTGAATTGCAACGAGGAAATACCGAGAAAGAATTTGTTATCATGTACCGCGAAGCGCTTATTAAAATTAAGAAAATAAAGCTGCATTGCGTGGATTATTTTTTGGAGCATATCTTGCCGGATATTGTTAGCGAAAGCTCTCATTCTCCTATTGATATTAAGAAAATTACGAATGAGGCTTTGGGGGCTTAACCCTACCGCAAGCGATGACGATCTGCGCGTTGTCCGTACGATTCGCTCCCATCTCCACCAGCGAGAAGCCTTGGACGGGAGCTATTCTTTAAGGAAGCAATTGGTATTGCTGTTCTAGCTGATGCATCGTTTGGCCGAAGTGGCCTTTGCACGCCGTTAATCGTTCGTCGATCTCTTCGAGCGGGAGTCCGAATTTATGTATTAAAATCGCGATGCGCGCATCGCCGTTTGCTTGTTGAACTAGCCCTTGAGCCGTCCCTTCATCTACTTCGATCGCTTGCATCACTATATTTACGACACGATTTCGCAATTTCTCATTGGTCGCCTGTACATTGACCATCAGATTGCGATATACCTTTCCTAAACGAATCATCACCGTCGAGGAAATCATATTGACGACCATCTTCTGGCTCGTGCCTGCCTTAAGCCTGGTAGAGCCCGCAATAATTTCCGGTCCGACTTGTATTTCGATCGGGTAATCGGCTTCTTCTCCAAGCGGCGTTCCCACGTTGCATACAATTGCTACCGTCAGCGCCCCTATTCGTTTCGCTTCCCTAATCGCGCCCAGCACGTACGGCGTCGTTCCGCTTGCGGCCAATCCGACGAACACATCCTTGTCCGAAAGCCGCTCCCGCGCATCAAGCATACCGACCTCCACATCATCCTCGGCGTCTTCAACCGCCTGGAACATGGCCTCTTGACCACCTGCGATGACGGCATTGAACAGCTCCCTGTCAACGCCGAACGTCGGAGGACACTCCGTTGCATCCAAACTGCCGATACGGCCGCTAGAACCGGCTCCGAAATAATACAGCTTTCCGCCATTCTCTAGTCTCGCAACAATTTGCTCAATCGCTCTCTCAATCAGAGGAAGCGCCTCTTTCACTCGCAAAGCTACGGTCTGATCCTCCTCGTTCATGAGGCGGACGATCTCGCCTACGGGCAGCTGATCCAGATGCCGGGATCTGCCGTTACTTTGCTCAGTCAATAACGATGACGTTTCTTGCTGCATCTTGATTCCTCCTACTGTTAGGCCAGCTTAAGTTCAATAGAAAATACGCCATCCACGCTATGAAATGAAGCTACAGCCTCAGCGAGCTTTCAATAATTCCCCCCGATGCTGGGCTAGCAATTCCCGCTTCATGCAGCGCCAAATAATAGGCGCCAGCGGCGGGCGGGAGCGTCAGCAGACGGCACTCTCCTGCCCCCTCATCACGCTGTTGCAAGGCCGCTATGAATGCGGAATAGAAATAGGGAGCCGAGAACAAACCTCCTGCCGCGATAACAGGAAGGCTGTCATCACCCAGCCTCTTTCGAACGGCACGGACCATCTCGCTGAGCTCGCAGACGGCGTCAGCAATGATTGTCTCGCCCACGGAATCACCGTTCATCGCCGCATGGATGACGATATCAGACAGTGCCGCCAGCTCTCGGCGCATGGCAGGATGGCCATAAAGCCAATCAATTAGCGCTTCTGGTTGATCCAGTTCAAGCCTTGCAAGCACAGCTTCGGTCATAGCCGTTGCCGGACCGCGCCCATCATAATGACGCATGACGGCTTGCAGCGCCTTCCGCGATAGCTCGAAACCGCTGCCTTCGTCGCCAAGCAAATAACCCCAACCTCCAGCCCTCTCCTCACTGCTTTCAGGAGAGAGACGGCCATAGGCGATGGAGCCGGTTCCGGCTATCAAGACGATACCCGGCTGTCCCCATGTACCGGCGGCCCATGCGGCAGCGGCGTCGCTTTGCACAACGATTCGAGTTGCCGGTGAGAAGTAAGGGGTCATGAATTGCTTCATCGCGGCTTTGTCGCTCGGCCGGTGGCCGCCTGCTAAGCAAAGCGATAGACCGCTCACATCCCTCATCGACGCGCCGCAGCGGACCAGCGTCTCCTCTAGCAATTGAAGCAGTATAGCCTCCGTCTCTGCACGGGTACTTGATTTGACGTTGGTAGCACCGCCATAACCCACATGTCTTACTTGACCTGTACCATCCCCGACGACGCATAGAGTCTTAGAGCCGCCGCCGTCAATGCCAATATATAGACTCTGCTCCGGTCTTGTCATGCTCTTGCACCTCTTTGCCACACATTATTTCTTCCGCCTTACGGCCTGCTTCGTGCGGTCTAGGGAGGCAATGCTTTGCTCATAGCTGCCCGCAACCATACCGACGTACAAGATATCGATAACGTTTAATTGGGCGATACGGGAAGCCATCGCTCCGTTACGAAAATTCTGATCGATCGTGCTCGTAAAAAGTGCGATATCCGACATATCCGCGATCGGACTATTGCCAAATTGGGTTAAGGATATCACTGCCGCGCCGTTCGCCTTGGCGACCTGAAGCGCATACAGCACCTCTTCCGTGCGACCGGAATGCGATATGCCAAGCACGACATCTTGGTCTGTCAGATTGGCGGCAATAATCGCCTGGATATCTCCGCTTGCTCCAAGCTCGCACCATTTGTTAATGCGCGACGCTTTAAGTTGAAAGTCCTCCGCTACTAGCGCAGTCGGACCGATGCCGAACACCCCGATCTTTCTCGCCTGCAGCAGCTTCCCAACAGCTTGGTCGACAGCTTCCGGCGATAGCACCGTAAGCGAATCCTGTACAGACTTCAGATTGCTGCCGCTCACCGAGGAGATAAGCTCCTCCGTCGAGCTTCCAACTTGAAACTGCTGGTATTCCTCCTGCTTCGTATCGGAAAGAGCCAAATCAGCCGCAATGCGCAGCTTCAATTCCTTGAATCCCTTGCATTTCAACGAACGGGACAGCCTTACAATAGTCGCTTCACCGACCTTTGTCTTCTGCGCCAAGCTTTGGACGGAAATATTAACAACCTCGTTCGGATGATCCAGTATATATTTGGCTGCCTGCTTTTCCATCGAAGATAAGGAATCGTAAGCGCCTTCTATGCTCATTAATATCCCTTTTAGCATCATTCTGCTTCCACCCCTTTCCTCTTCCTATTATCATTAGCTTTTCATCCCCGTAAGAGCAATCCCCTCTATGAAAAAACGTTGCAGAAGCAAAAAAAGAACAACAAGGGGCAGTAGCGCCATGAAGGCTGCCGCCATCATAAGCGGGTATTCGGTTGAGAATTCACCAACGAAGCTAGCCACTGCCAGCGACAACACTCGCATCTCGTCGGAATTCGTCAGGATGAGAGGCCAAATGAAGTCATTCCAAGACGCAATCAGCACGAAGATTGCCAGCGCCACAAGCCCGGAACGAGACAACGGCAGATATAGACTCCAATAAATTCGGAAATAAGAACTGCCGTCAATCTGAGCCGCTTCGCCCAACTCACGAGGAATAGATAGGAAAAACTGACGAAGCAGAAAAATCCCGAACGCGCTCGCAAGCCCCGGAACAATAAGAGCATTATACGAATCCAGCCATCCGAGCTCCTTCATCAATACAAATGTAGGAATAATGACAATCTGGCTCGGCACCATCATATTGGAGAGGATGATGAAAAACAACGTGTTCTTGCCTGGGAAGGACATTGTCGCAAACGCGAATGCCGCAAGCGAGCAGAAGAACAACTGCCCTACTGTCTTGGACAGAGCCACGACGATTGTATTGAAATAATAACGGATGTAATCGGTTTTCGCGAATACCTCCGCAAAGTTAGACCACTGGATCACATCCGGCAACAGCTTCGGAGGCGTCAGCATCGACTCCTCGAACGTCTTCAATGCGGTGTCGAGCATCCATAAGAACGGAACAAACATGACGAACGCGCCTGCTATCAGTATGATATGGATCGTGACCTTGCTTGCCATTCGGTTCATCTTGTCGCCTCCTTTCTATTGATAGTGAACCCATTTTTTCTGAAGCGCGAACTGTACTAACGTGAAAGCCAAGATAGCAGTGAATAGAACGACAGCCTGCGCCGATGCGTAACCCATTCGAAATAGAACGAAGCCTTGATCATAGATCGTATAGACAATAGAACGGGTCGAATTCAGCAGCATGGGATTCGGTCCCGAAGTCCCGGTCGTGCCGCCTGTCATGACGAATACAAAGTCGAACAGCTGCAGACTGTTTATCAAAGCGATCAGCAGGACGAAAAACAGACTTGGCGTCAGCAGCGGCAGCGTGATGCGGAACAACTGATACCACTCCGACGCTCCATCCATCTCGGCGGCTTCGTAATAGGTTGCGGAAATGCCTTGCAGACCTGCGATCAAGATAATCATATAGTAACCCACCGTCGACCAAATCGAGACGATGACGATGGATAACATGGTCATCGATGGATCGGACAACCAGTTAGGCTGCGGCAAATGAAGCAATCCCAATACGTAATTGACAGGACCAAACTCCGCATTAAGCAGCCACTTCCAGATCAGTCCCACAGCTGTTGACATCGTAACAACAGGGACAAAATAAAGGGTACGGTAGAGCGACAATCCCCTTATACGCTGATTCAACAGTATCGAAGCTACTGTAGCCAGTCCGATCGATACCGGTACGCTAATTACAGTAAAGTAAACGGTATTTCGAATCGACTGAATAAACTCAGTGTCGCGAAACAACGCTGTGAAGTTATCCAAACCTACGAAGATCGGCTTTGTTAATCCGTTCCATTCCGTGAAAGACAGCACAAGGGATGCAGCTGCCGGGAGCAAGTGGAACAAGGACAGCCCAAGCAGCGCAGGCGCGATGAACAGATACGCCCATCTCATTTCCAATTTTCGTTTCATCCGCTCACCAACCTGATCGGAAACCGAAGGGACATCGTTGCTCCCTTCGGCTCCTTTAATCTCATTGCTATTTATCTCTGCTCAAAATCTCGTTCATCTGCTGTGCCGCTTTGGACAGTGCCTCTTCCACTGGAACTGCACCAGTCAATGCTTCCGTAATGGATGCCGCCATTACCTTCTGCCATTCGGACGTGTTCTGCGATACCGGATAAGCTACCGCATCCGGGAGGGATACGACGAACGCTTTCATGTCCAAAGACGGAATCGACTGCGCCCACAGATCGACATAATCAGTATAAGCCGGGAAGTTGATTGCGTTTTTCCCAAGAAGCTCCTGGCCCGCTTTGCCTGTCAGTAGATTCAGCAGTTCCCATGCCTCTTGCTGATGCTTGGACTGCTTATTAACGACCCAGCTGGAGCCATGCACATAGAAACCGCTCTGCTCTCCGCTTGGAAGAACCGTTACCCCCAGCTTGTCGCCGAGCAACTTGTTTAGATTAAAGGCATCGAACGAACCTCCCGGATACATGGCCGCGTTGCCAGAGCCGAAAATTTGCAATGCCTCCGTCTCCAATTGCTGCTGCGCGGAAGGAGAAATACCCTGATCCATCAAATCCTTCATGAATTGAATCGCCTTGATCGTGCCTTCGGAATCCAGTCCCGACGTCTTCTTATCGGCGCTGATCACACTGCCGCCCGCTTGATGGATGAGAGGATAGTAGCCGATTTGATCTGCGTTTACCGCAATATAACCGTATTTGTTAGCGGCTTTATCGGTCAATAGGGCTGCTTTCTCCTTCAGCGTTTCCCACGTCCAGCTTTCATCCGGATACGGAACGCCTGCTTGATCGAACAGCTCCTTGTTATAGAACAATCCGATAGAGCCGAGGTAGAACGGAATGCCATAAGCATGGCCGTCAAGCTTGTATAGCTCATTGATGCCTTGCGGATATACCGAAGTGTCCACTCCGTCTTTCTCAATAAGGGGTTGCAAGTCTGAGAGCAAGCCGAGCGATGCGAATTTATTGAAGTTCGGTCCGTTCATCATGAACAGATCGGGACCATCGCCTCCAACGAGACTCGATTGCGTCTTTGTCCAATAATCCTTGACTGGCGTTACCGTAACTTGCACATCCGCCTCGGGATGCTCCTGCTTATAAATCTCAATTACCTGATTGACGGTATCCTTCAGCTTCTCATCCCAGATGGCGAGGTTCAGCTCAAATTTTTCCTTGCTGCCCGTGTTCTCTTGAGCGGCCTCCGTACTTGCCGGTTGCGATTGATTCTGTGCCGCGCCGTTATTGCTGTCTGTCCCTCCGCATCCCGCTAGAATCAAGCCGAGCATAGAAACCAGGGATACAATTATTAGTGCCTTCTTCATTTTCATTCCCTCCGTTATGGTTCAGTTTCTTCAAGCACAGCTTCCAGCGGTCTGGTCAGCGGGTTCATTTGTAATAATGTTTCATTTTATATTATTCTTAATGTAACATTATTTCACGTTGAGCCAAAAAAATATGAACTCGCTTGATGAATTTTATTTTATTCACACTTTACCAACCTGTCAAGTATGAATTTAAAAACACCACAACCGCATAAAACCCGACCACTCTAGGTCGGGTTCTCATCATTTATTGATACCTAGCAGATCGGATCGAATTCTAATAATGATAGCGTCCGGCTCCATGCATTTTTTGCATGCTTTCGAAGGCATAGACAACAGCAGCAGCCACTTCAATGTCTTGGGCGCTGGTGCCCCCGCTAACGCCGATCCCCCCGACAATCTTATCTTCGCTGACCAATGGAATGCCTCCTCCCAGAATGACGAGCTTACCCTGGTTAGTCGTATTAATCCCAAAAGTAGGACCGCCCGGGAGGGCTGATTGCGCCAGATTAGCCGTCGGCATCTGCATCGCTACACTTGTCCAAGCCTTGTTCTGAGAAATTTCAATACCAGCGATTCGCGCATTATCCATACGATGAAATGCAATCAAATTCGCACCATCATCAACGATTGCGATATCGCAGGAGAGCCCCATTTGCCGCCCCTTCTGTTCCCCGATTTCAAGCAATCGTTTGGCGATTTCTAAAGTTAGTTTGACCATATTACACAACCCCTTGTAAAGAAATTCAGCATACAAAGATAGGCGACTGTCACTTTAACTGCATGATATGGTCATTTCCCCAGAATGGTGCAAATCGATGATAAGAGCACTGATCAATCTCCCTGTTCAAGCAATTGAAGCAGTGTATCCTCTCCCGCCGCATATCGATACTGTTTCGTTTCATCCTCGTTGGTTAACTGAAAAACTTGGCTCACGGGATCATACGTTACTGTATCTCCGTATTTCGTTTGAAACGCGGATTGAACATTTACCGATTGGATTTGACCCGCTATATTTTTGTAAATATAAATCTGCGTTCCATCAGTAACAACGATCGCCTCGGTTACTCCATCACCGTCCAGATCCTGCTCATAAATGATCGGTGAATTCATTTGATAATATACCTTGACCACATCCTCCTCTAAGGAAATCCAATACGTGCATTTCCTCTGAGGCCCGCATCTACCGTCCATTCTAAGGTCAGCCAATCCGAAAGCATCGCTTTTTTGGAAGTTCACTTCCGTCATTGCGCCATAACCAATCTCGTAAAACTCGCCATTTGCAGAACTGAAATGGTTGGAAAGCTCAAATCCGAAGAAGGAAGTGTCTCCTTCCTCCGCTTTCGTATAATTCAAGTACTTGCCGAAGCCGTCTATGGTGACCGCTTCTTTGATTTCAACAGAGGTTATCGGCAGTCGCAGCAAGGTCGAATTTCTCACTCCCATATCCGTTTGCGGAATGAATTTGAGATCCTTGGCAGGCTCATAGTCCAATAAGATGTTTTGGCCGGAGGTTGCTTCCGAGCCCATTATCGCTTTTGAAGGCAAACGGTCAATGAGAGGAAGGATCGTCATACAGATCATTAAGCCGATAAGCGGGATTATGACCAAGTAGAAAGGGCTGTTCATCTTCTTGCGCTGATTCTGCTGGGCCTGACTCATGACGGTTTGTTTCATTTCCTCCGTAAATACCCCCTTTGGAATGGAGCTTGCCTTAACCATTGCCGACCAGTCGGGTTTATCATGATTCATTATCTAGCCGCCTCCCATCTCTTCTGGGCTTCCTTGCGCGCCCTGTTCATCCTGGACTTAACCGTTCCTTCTGATATCTCGAGCAAGCCCGCCATTTCTTGAATCGTCAAATCATGCTCCAAATTGAGAATAAGCACCTCTCTCAGCTTGCGAGATAGGCTCATAATAATTTCTCGAAGCTCTGCTGCCGCTTGATTCCCCATATAGGTTACTTCTGCAGACTGAGCTGTCTGGGTGGATCTCACATTTTCGAACAATAACATCCTGCGAAAATAACTGGACCTCATCTCATTAAGCGCAATATTTCTAGTGATGGAAAACAGCCATGTTTTAAAAGAGGATTGCCCTCGGAACGTAGACATTTTCAAATGGACTTTTATGAATACTTCCTGTGCGATATCTTTGGACTGCTCATGATTTTTAGTTATCGCATAAGCGTATCTCCACACGTCGTCCCCGTATTGCGTCATCAAATTGTATAGCTCCGTACTGTCCACATCTTGTATGTATTTCAAGTATTCCGACTCCATCAGGTTCACCTCCACCCTATTAGACAAGTTAAAGCGCCCAAAGTTCCCTAAATCCCAAAATAAACCTAAGAGCAGGTGAATCTAATGGTACCTACAGAATCAATGTTCGTAAGAATAGACCTTTATAAACGAAAAACTCGAATGATATTATGAAGGTAATAAATTCAAAATCCACTTATATCGAAGAGGGATCAATATGAATAAATGGGTGCGAATGACGGTATTACTGGTAGGAGTGACCTTGGTTGGAGGCTGTTCAAACGGGGTATGGCCGGTAAAAGAGACATTGACCGAGACGATCGTCGAACCGGCTACCGACTACAAGCCAGATAAAGGCGCAGCGGACATGGTTCGCTCGTTGCGCGAACGAAAGGACCCTAACGCTAATCTATCCGACGTATACCGGGATCTAATCATGATCGATGTTCATAATCATGATGCCGCCCATCCGGATCCCGTGAGTTTGTGGGGCCGTCTTGGAATCGACCGCATCGTACTGTTCGGGGACGTATCCGAGCCTAGCGCGCAAATCACGGACAAAGCTGCCTGGGAGCATTATCGCCGGGATACATCACACCTTTATCCTTCCTTCGCCGGGTTTCCGATTTATGAGGAGGAGGGCACACGAATCGTAAAGGCCAACCTGGAGCAGGGATATCTCAACATCGGGGAAGTTGTTGCTGCTTCGACCGCTTCTCCAATTGTCAGTCAAGTGAAGTGGAAGGCGAACCATCCGAACGACGGTTTTTTTCCTCAAATCTATGATTTGGCTGCAGACTACAAAACGCCGATTCTACTGCATATCGATCCTCCCAACGGAATGCCCATCGAGTATCTGGTTCGCGCGTTGAAAGAACACCCGGATACAATCTTTATCTTCGCTCACGCCAATGTATTTAAGCCCCCTTCCCATATCGAGGGCTTGATTCAAGAGTTTCCTAATCTTTATATCGATTTTTATCCAGGATTCACCGCATATGACCCCAGCAGCACGAACAAGCTGGAAGACTTCGTCCCGCTGATCGAGCGCTATCCGGAACGGTTCTTCTTATCGACGGACAGCGGCTACAGCATCGGAAAGGAGAAAGCGGCAGCCGCCATGTTCCAGATGATCGATTTGCTAACGCCGGAAACTGCCGTAAAGGTCGCCTATCAAAATTACGAGAGTATCATTGAACGACAGCCTCCGACGGAAACGCAAATCGCGAAAATCAAAGAACTGACTGCTCGTCTTGTCGAGCCCAAAAGGTATTCCTTAAATAAGCGAAAAGCGAATGAACTGATCTTCGAGTTGGAGCAAAGGGTGCTTGAGAAGTCATAGTAGCTGCAACCGTGAATCGTATCATAAGCACGGCCATGGGACATAATGACTGCAGGCTCTCATATGAATGCTCCGATGTGAATGATCAAAGAGGTGGATAGGTGAGATGAAAAAAATATTGCGTTTGCTTACTTTTGTGCTGCTTATGTTGCCTATTATCGTTATATGCAGCTTTATTGACCAGAAGGGCGCTGATCGCGCAGTATTCGCAGGTGTGAAGGAATCCGAATATAAGAATCCGATTATTAAGCAACGCGCCGATCCTTGGATATACAAGCATTCAGATGGTTACTATTATTTTACGGGATCGGTTCCGGAGTATGACCGAATTGAGCTGCGTCGTTCGAAGACGATTCAGGGCTTGGATAAAGTTCAACCCGTCGTTATCTGGACGAAGCGAGAAAGCGGCCCATTGAGCAAGCATATATGGGCTCCTGAGATTCATCATATCAATGGCAAATGGTACATCTATTTCGCAGCAGCGCGAACGGATGCACCATTCGATCACCGCATCTATGTACTGGAGAACGATTCAGAGAATCCGATGTTAGGAACATGGGTCGAGAAAGGTCAAATCAAGACGAAGTGGGAAACGTTCTCTATCGACGCGACTACTTTCGAGCATAACGGCAAAAGGTATTTGGTTTGGGCACAAAAAGATCCGAATATATATGGAAATTCGAATTTGTATATCGCTGAGATGGAAAATCCATGGACCATAAAAGGAGAGCAAATTATGCTGTCCAAGCCGGAATTCCCTTGGGAAACTATCGGGTTTTGGGTGAATGAAGGTCCGGCTGTGCTGAAGCGTAACGGAAAAATCTTCATTACTTACTCCGGCAGTGCAACGGATGCAAATTATGCGATGGGCATGCTCACGACTGACGAGTCAAGTGAATTGCTGAATTCGGCTTCCTGGAGCAAATCCCAATCGCCCGTGTTCCAAAGCAACGCTAAAACGGGGCAATACGGACCTGGACATAACAGCTTTACGGTTACCGAAGACGGTAACCGGGATGTGCTAGTTTACCATGCCCGTGATTATAAAGAGATCGTAGGCGATCCGTTATACGATCCGAATAGGCATACACGCGCCCAAGTATTTACCTGGAACAAGGACGGTACGCCGAATTTCGGAGTGCCTGTAGCGTCTGAGCGCTCTGATCCTTAAACCTTGCCGATAATTGCAATTGCGTCGTATTGATAATAATTCTTTGCTCCGATACTCCCCCATGCAGCAACTTCGCTATGTCTAACCAAAACAAAACACAACCCGACCTGTTCCGGTCGGGTTGTGTTTTGTTAGTTGGAAGCGAACCATGGATACTATTTTCGAAGACTTTCCCATCATCCTGTCCGCCGCGGGGTCCGTTTAGGGATTCCCCCGGCTGCGGACGAGCTTCGCAGAAACATCCTGCCCCCGAACAGTCCCAGCGTAATCACGAAGGTGGCTATATACATCGCCTGAACCAACGGATGTGAAGCATCCGTTCCGACCTTGATGCCATGAAGTAAAGCGATGAGATAGATGGGATACGATAGCATATGGATGGCAATCCACAGCGGACGCTTCAGCTTGGGACGCATATCCGAGGATAACATCAACACCAACATGCCGTACATCGCGAGCGTGCCGAGTCCATACCAGAACGGATGCGAGCGAGCCGTAAAAGGAACCAATATTTCAACTGCCGTAAATGGGGAATAGGTATCGATCATCAAAATGAAGGCATGCAGCAGTGTGACGATGACGCCGCCGCCAGTCAGCCGCGTATGCCATCGGTGCAACTTCGCCTTCAGCGGTCCTTTTGCGAAGGGATAACCATACAACATGCCATGCGCCATGCCTCCGAACAATAGCAAATACGCCGCAATGCCGAATATTCGCGTCATGTGCCAGGTCGGCCAACTCAATACCCATTGAATCATACGATACTCCCCCTTCTGCTCCTTGATTCTCTTATCTCTCGGGACAACTACCTTGCTCGCGCCGACTCCTGTACTGACGGCACAAAATCGTCGCTCCGCCATTGGCATGCAAATTCCGATGATGATCGCCCGCTCCAAACCGTCTCTCCATCACGCATAACAACAAGCGCCTCGCAGCCGGATGAATGGCGCTGCATGGCTGTTATCGCCTCGGCGCCAGCCATGCACAGCACCTTGGCCCATATTTCGCAAGTGATGACATCTCTACCCGCGACCGTCGCCTGCACAACCTCGCTACGTGATGGCTTACCTGTGAAGGGGTCTATCAGATGATGGCGTTCGCCATCATCTGATAGCCAGCGTCTGCCCATCACGCTGGAGGTCGCGACCGCCCCGTTCAGCAGTTTCAGCTCGCCAATCGACGCATTCCCGTCCCACGGCGACTCAATTGCGAAGCTAGCTGGCTCGCCGTCACGGTCATGCTGCCAGACGAGGGCATCTCCCCCCGCGTTAATGAGACCCGCACGCAAACCTCTGCGGGCACGAAACCATTTCCCCGCGTGCGCCACCGTCCAACTCTTTGCTATACCGCCGAGGTCAATTGCCGCTCCTTCCGCTAGCCGTACCGCCTTCATGCCGGGGTTTCGTTCAAGAACGGCTGCGGAGGCTGCACTTAACCCCTCCTGACGCTTTCGAGAGCTTTCATCAGATGTGTAGCTCCCCCCGACTAGGGCGGGAAGCCTTGCATCAACGCCTGTTGCAAACTTCTCAAAAGAGCGGTCGTACCCCGCCGCTTCCAACGCGGGCAGAATGCGAATATCAAACCAACCGTTCGTTGCCTTCCGATAAATCTCGGCTTTGGCCAGCACGTCGTACAGCCTGTCAGAGAGAACGACCCATTCGCCTCTGGAGCTATTGAGCCTAGACAGCTCGCTATCAGGCCGGAATCGGCTGAATCGGCTCTCGCATTGCTCGAACCAACCTCGCAACTCACTGGCATATTGCTCGGAAGTTATGCCATCCCCCTCTTCATGCTCCAACTGCACCTCTATCCGCGTATTCATCGACGAGAACGCCATGTCCGTGCGCCGCACCATCACGATTTACCCGTCCGCGACGACATGCCGCTCGTACTCTCCCTCTCCGACCAGTACTCTCCGCCTTCATCGCTGCTCCCCGTGTCCCCATTCCCTCGGCCGTAGCTCCGGGATCCCGACTGCCAGGTGTCGGAGAAGCCTGCATCGGAGCCGCTATCCCCCGCAACGTAGCTGTCACCGCTCTCTTCCTGGCTTTTTGCCAGCACCTGGAGCTTGAACGTCTCGCTATTCTGTATAGCGCCGAGCAGCATCATGACCGCGGTCACGCTCCCCGCGCCGATCTTCCATTTCCTCCACTTATCTTTCCCTTTCGCCATCGCCCATCCCCATTTCTTCGTCATATTTAACGATGAATTTCCATTACCTGTTACCATGATAAGTCGGGCTACTTAAATAGAGCTTAAATTGAGCTAAAAACGGCTGACAGGCTTCTTCTGGTGTAGTCACGGTATAGATTTCTTCGCTTTAATGTTGACCTATAAGTTCATATTGAAACCTTGTACATGTATTCACCCGCATGGGCTTGCTATATTTTAAATTGGGTGATGAACTTGAGCTTTGACTATGGAATTATTGGACGCCGCATTAAAGGCGCACGCGAGAAAAAAGGTCTAACACAAGAGAAGCTGGCAGAAGAATTAGATGTTTCTAATGCTTATATAAGTAAAATAGAACGCGGCAAAACGCCAATAAGTCTGGATAGGCTATCAGATATATGTCATGTACTAGAGGAGTCTACAGAATATATTCTGAATGGTTCCGATAACACTTCTGAGGATTATTTGCGAAATGAAATTATATTAATGCTTGAGGGTTGCTCAGCAGAGAAAGTTAAGCTTATTTCACAGGTTATTAAGCCTATTATCGAATTTCGGGGCAAATAACGAAAAGCTGCAATCGTGTGCACCTAACGTTTATATTCGATCACGCAATAAACCCTTTACCGCGAGGCAAAAGGTTTATTGCGTGATCTTTTTCGTTTATGTGCATTATAATACCATCCTCTTCGCCTTCACTGTCCCTCGAAAAACTTCTCGCAGATGCCAGTTCAGATACTCAGCATACGGCAGGTAGACAGGATGATTAGGGAGACGCATAGCGAGTCCGTGAAGCTTTCTCAGTTCATCGTTATCGTGAGGTATTCCGCCTGCTTCCTGCGATACGATGATCTGACGTTCCGGTGTAATGGTCAACAAGCCGCAGTTATACCACTTGTGGTGCAAGAGGCACAAAGCTAGTCCGTTCTCTTCACTATCCGGCCCTCCGGCTTGTAGCCACTGAATATGCGATGCATAAATCCTTGTCAATATGTTATCAGGCTGCTCTTGCACATCGCATATGACGCAGCGGTAATCATAAGCTTTTAGTACACGATTATGAAAGTCTACATTTGTTAGACGTTTCACAGGAGGCGTCCTTGGCAATCCTAGTTCTTTCTGCAAATCCTCGTGAATACACACTGGAAAATGGCACTGTAAAACCTCTTCCACAATGGACTCGATTAAGCTCGTATTCCCATCTAACAGAAGAAGAACATTCGGATGGAACGCACCCGCAACTCCATTCTCGATTAATTGATTGTCCGTATACGGTTTGTTCCTTAACACAATGTTTAGTTGCCAAATGCCGTCCGACACCAAACTTATAAATGGATGAACCCCTCTCGCTGACGCTTTGGATGGACAAAATTTCGACATCAGACTCTTCAATTGAACATGTATCTCACTATATATCAATTGCTTATTCCCATGATGCAGCTGCGATAACGCAAATAAAATGAAAAGCGGTTTGTGTGGTAATCTCTTGCCGTTCCTACGCCACTTAGCCAAATGATGAATTAGTTTTCTTAATTCAAGGTCATCCCTATACGCCAAATGTCATCCCCCCATCCAAATATATCAAAATAACCCATCTACACGCATGCACTGAATAGTAAACTTTAACTCGTAAGTTCAATACCTACAGTTTTTTCTATAAAACACGAACAAAAACCCGACCTCGCGAGGTCGGGTTTTTCATGGTATGGGTGGAGGCGAACCGTGGCTGTGCACAAAACCACAATTCGCCGTTTCTCCGTTACCCTTCAAGCAGCTCCATCTGTTCCTTCATATATCGAGTACCATGAACGACATGCTTAGGACTAACCTTCTCAATACGGATCAAATCCTCAGGAGAAAGTTCAACATCCACGGAGGCTGCATTTTCCTCTAAATATTTTATTCGTTTAGTTCCCGGAATCGGCAATCTCTACATTTTTATTGAAATTATCACCTTGGAACCGCGGCATATACCTACGAAGATCATTTGCGTCTAAATCTTCAAACTTACGAAGTTCGCCAGTAATAAAACCTCTGCTCAGTGGGCTGTAGGCAACAGGAGTAATTCCTAATTCTCTAGTAGTCGGAAGTATCTCATCTTCAATATCCCGGCTCCAAAGCGAATACTCGCTTTCTAATGCGGAAATAGGATGTACTGCATGTGCACGACGAATGGTGGAAGCCGATGCTTCCGAAAGGCCGAGATAGCGAACCTTCCCCTCCCGAACTAACTCAGCCATCGCTCCAACTGTCTCTTCGATAGGGATATTGGGATCAACACGATGCTGGTAATAAAGATCGATATAATCGATTTTTAATCGACGCAGGCTCTCTTCCACTGCTTGTTTGACGTAAACGGGGTGACCGTTAATGGTCTCATAATTAGGTGTGTAAGAAAACTTTGTAGCAATTACGGCTTGATCTCGACGTCCTTTGAGCGCCGCTCCAAGAAGCTCCTCGTTATGCCCATTCCCATAAACATCAGCGGTGTCTATCAAAGTAACTCCTAACTCTAGAGCGCGATGTATGGTCTTAATAGACTGTTCATCATTGGTTTCTCCATACATCCCCGGAGACATCCCCATGATCCCCAAACCAATTGCAGAAACGACTAGATCACTATTCCCTAATTTAATTGTTTTCATATTTTTATCCCTCTCTATCGGTTCGTATATGTTGCTGATTTTCCATTTGGCTTAACCATTCACTTTCTGAACGGGCCCTTCCCATCTCTATATCCTCATAAATAGATAGCTTATTATTCACAGCATCAAGTGCTTCTGCAAGCTCACTCTGACGTCTATATAAGTCCTCTTTATATTGGTTAAGAATAGATTTTCTTTGCGGAATTGTGGAATCGCCATCCAATGCAAGATTGACCATTTGTTTCAGCAAAGACACTTTCATTCCAGTTGCTCGAAAACATGTCATCAGTCTAATCCAATCCAGATGATCCTGTTCAAACAGACGATTACCATGCTTATCTCTCTTAATATAAGGAAGCAATCCCTCCTTCTCGTAATATCGAATGGTATGTGCCGGGCAACCTAGCCGATCTGAAGCTTGTTTAATTGAAAATGCCATGTTCTTTGATCCCTCCTTTACGAATGATTTCAGATGTACTCGACCGGATCTTCTATAGGTTAATCCTTAAAGTGCACTTTAAGGCAAGCTCGAAATTTCGAGAAAAACGAAATCAAAAAGAGCCGCAACCACGCGGCTCTTAAACCTATTCTTTATTGCTGCTTATAAGAATGTTAAAAAATCGTCGGCACCATTCCGCCATCCATACGAATCGGAGATCCTTTAAACGCCGAAGCATAAGGACTGCATACGAATGTTGTTAGTCTGCCTATCTCACTAGGCTTAATAAATCGCTGTAATTCGGATTGAGGCAGGTTTGCAGCCATAAATTTTTGCTCTTTTTCTGAGAAAGTCATGTTTTCATCCGCATATATACCGTCAATGATTTGATGCACATTTTCAGAGAGCGTGGGTCCCGGCATGATCGTATTGACTGTAACTTCTGTACCTTTTGTTAGTTTGGACAAGCTTTTTGACAATGATAATAGCATTGATTTTGTCATGCAATACTGAGGCATTTGTCCCGAAGGCATGATGGCCTCTTCACTAGCTATAAAAATAATACGGCCAAAATTGTTTTTCAACATTTTAGGCAAATAAAACTTAGATAAATGATTTGCTGCAAGAACGTTTGTGCGGAAATAGGATTCCCACACTTCGTCGTCAACATCTTCATATTTCATAATTTCATATTTACCCATACTATTTACTAAAATATCGATTTGTGGGTATTTTTCAAATATAGCTTCTCTTTGCTTGGCATCCACAATATCGGCTGCAGCATTCTGAGGCGTTGTATCCGGGAACTTCAACTTGATTTCACTCACAGTACGTTCTACTTCATCATAATTGCGTCCATTGATGAGTACATTAACGCCTTCTTTGGCAAGTTCAATGGCGATTGCTTTGCCTATGCCTTTCGTTGATCCTGTAATTAGTGCTGTTTTATTATTTAATCCCATATCCATCATGCATGTCTCCTTTTATGTTGTGGATAGTGATTATATTACCTTGTATGCGTTGTTCGGTAACTAGCATATCCCGCCAATACTCTTGTTTTACACGCCAAATTGTTCTGCGCGCCAATTTGAAGGAGTATCACCTTCCCAATTGCGAAAGGCGCGGTAGAAAGAGTTCTGGTCTTCATATCCGATCAAGAAAGCCACTTCCTTAATATCAAGAGAGGGGTCCGCCAAGTACTCTCGTGACTGCTCATGTCTAGCCTCTGTTAACAAATTATTGAAGCTTGTGTTTTCGCTGCTAAGTCTCCGCTGCAAGGTACGGTCGCTCATACTGAGCTCCCTCGCTACAGCCTGAATGTCCGGACGTCCGCCTGTGAGGCTGCGTTTCATAATCCATTTGACCATCTCAGCAATTGTTCGGCCCTGCTTCTGTTCATTCAATGATTGGTCTAGAACGGGAGTTAGAATCTCCAGTAGCTCTTTATTATACGATACAAAGGAACGATCCAGATCTCTTCGATGCAGTGTCAGTCTGTTACATGTTGCATCGATTAGGACAGGGCAGCCAAAGTAAGCTTCAAGCGCCTTCACATCGCCCATGGATTGGGAAAACTCGACATTCCGCGCAGTCAATAGTTGCCCTGTACCCCTGCGTCCAAGCTCTAAAAGAAATGCCAGAGTGAGGCCTATAAGCATTGGCGGACCCGATTGCTCCGAATTCTGCCATTCCAGTTCGATCGTACAGCGATCGGCCTCTTCAGTGATCCGTAACCTTTCAGGAGGGCAAAGTTGTTTGTAACGAGCCATTCGGTTCAGAGCGTCACGGTAGTCACGAGCGTGGTAAGTCGCTAAAACAGTCGGCGGGTAGTGCGTTGTCTCGTAGGAGGTCGCCAGATTGATAATTGCCTTGGCCGTATCGCCTACAAGATCGGAATAAGCCTGCCATAACGCAAAATATTGGGCAGTGGTGACTTCCGGTTCAGATATAATGGTAAGCGGTAATCGTGCATTGCGTGCTACTTCGTAGTCGGCAATTCCCAATTGACGTAATCCTGCCCAAAAACCTGGTGAGAGTTTAATCCGATCTATGGTACGAGATTTCATTCGTATGGCACTCCTTTTTAAATACGGTCAAAATAACGATGCTATACTAGCAAGTAGATTAAGTATATTCCTCTTTAAGGAGCATGTGGAGCTAATTCTAAAGCGTAATGTCGAGGGAATAGCAAAAACCACATCCTCATGCGGATGCGGTTTACATATGGTGGTGGCGAGCGGTTATTTAGGAAATACGAAGGGCTTGTCTTCTCATCCACATCGTTGCAACCCACTTTTCCCCCTTAATGACCGGTGTCCCCGCATGCAGAGTGAAATCGTTTAATTCATGATTGCTGTAAAAATATTCAAAGTATACGGCCATGCCTTTGTTAGGGAAAACTGACATATTAAGCATGGGAAACGCCGTTTCCCCGCCCTCCTCCACATCATTCAAATACATCACGAGCGTACTAATTCGATTGTTAGCGCTTGCTCGACTCGTTTCTGCGAAGAAATCATAATGTGGTTGATACTCTTGGCCAGGGGTATATAGCAGAACTTGCAATCCGTCACCGTGCTCGATAGGAATATTCATAATTTGAGAGAAGCGCCTCTCGATTCTTGTAATCGTCTCACTGTCCTCGCAGAACACCCCGCTGCTCGTTCTAATTTGATTGACTGCATGATCTCCACCTATTTTAGAACGTTGCAATTGATCCCTGGAGTGTTTAATTAGCTCATCGCATTCCTCATCGCTCAGCACATTGCCCAGCACGACTACCAATGGCGCCTCATACTTGGCAAGTATACGAATTTCCCGATCATCCGTCTTGATCGTATTTCCAATGTGATCAAATATCGTCAGCTCTTTCTCAGTCGTATCTCCCATCATCGTTATGCAGCCCCTATAGAATGACATTCACCACAGAGTAACATACCATGAATCGAAACGATTTACTCTATTAATTTCAGAAAAGTCGAAATAATTTGACTGTATTTTGTCCAAAACCCGACCTCACAAGGTCGGGTTTTTCATAGCCAAACAACCGATACCTACGTCGCTCAAATTACCCCTTCACACTACCCGCGGTAACTCCTTCTATAATTTGCTTCTGCAATACGCTATAAATAATCATGACCGGAACAACGCAGAATACGATACCCGCAGCCATTTGCGCATAGTTGGACAGCTTTGCATCTCGGAACTGAACCATACCGACAGGCAAAGTGCGTAGAAGATCATCCGATAGGAAGTAGTTCGCAAGCAGGAACTCGTTCCAGTTCCCTAAGAAGGACATAATAAATACCGTCACGAGCGCAGGTCCGACTAGCGGCATGGCTATTTTCGCGAAAATCCCCTTTGCCGTAAGTCCATCGATAACAGCTGCCTCTTCAACTTCTTTAGGTAATGAACGCATGAAAGCAGCGATAATAATCGTAGATAACGGTATCGCGTTTGCCACATATGGGATGATAAGCGCAAGATGGGTATTCAATACTCCGATTTTTTGCAGCAATAAATAGATGGGAAGCATCAAGGATGTATTCGGAATCAGCATTCCTAGCAATACAATGCTAAATATGACCGAACTGATCTTATTATATTTCATGCGAGTTACAGCGAATCCAATCATGGCTGAAATGATAATCGTCAGAATGGAGGATACTAACGAAATGTATAAGCTATTAAAGAAATAAACATTAATTTTCGCATTTACCCATGCATCAACATAGTTTTCCCAATGAAATTGCTTAGGAAGCCCGAACGGACTTAAAGCAATCTCCGCATTGTTCATTTTGAATGAAGAAAATACGACGAATAGGAATGGAAACAAAATGATGAGGAGATACGCCATTAAAAATATATGATTACCGCTTTTTTTCAGCGCCTTCATCATTAGTAATCAATCCTTTCAGCACGTCTAGCAATTAAGACTTGATATAGAACCGTAACCACCATCGTGAAAATAAAGATAATTAAGGATAATGCATTACCGTAACCATACTTAAAGTTGGTGATCGCGTATTTGATCATATAAGTAGCCATTACATCCGTCGAGCCTGCAGGTCCGCCCTTCGTCATGACAATAATAATATCGGCTGCTTTCATTGAACCCGCGATGGAAAGCATAATGACAACACTGATTACAGGCGTGATGAGAGGCATCGTAATTCTTCTCACGCGCTGAAGGCCGGTTGCGCCGTCAATCATTGCAGCTTCATCCAGTTCCTTAGGAATCGTAAGAATAGCTGCAAGAATCATCACGATATAGAAGCCCGCCCATTGCCAGGTGTTCGTAATTAGAATAGACAGCATCGCTGTCTTCGGACTACCTAACCAATCGACCGGTTGTCCGCCTAAGAACACAATCATTTTATTGAGCAAACCAACATCATAGTTATAAATAAATGCCCACAATATTCCGATTACAGCCGTTGACATGACGGTAGGCATGAAGATCGCCGTCTTGTATAAGCCTTGCAGCTTCTTTACGTTCGCAATCATTAATGAAGCAACGATCGTAATCGGGACTTGAATAAATACAGAGAATAGGATGAAGTAACCGTTGTTTTTGACTGAGTTCCAGAACGCTGGGTCTGTAAGTGCTTTCGAGAAGTTTTTGAAGCCAACCGGCTTCACATTATCTGAAATCCCGTTCCAGTTCGTAAAGCTGTAATAAAGCGAACTCATGAGCGGGTAAATAAAAAACATGATAAGCAGCAGCAATGCTGGAATAATAAACAGTATATATGTGACTGGATTTCTTAGGGCTTTATTCATATCACTCACACCACCTTGCCAATTTATCATCCTGAAGATTTAAGTAAAGGCACCCTTCACTTCCTATAAGGGTGCCCTTATTGTTACAACCTATAGTATTTATTCTGCCTCAGCATTCGCTTCGTCCTGAACCTTTTGAATCGCAGCGGTTGCCTTCTCTGGAGTCGTTGTATTGCTAACTATTTTTTGAATTTGAGTACCGATCTCTGTAGTAACATCAGCAGGTACCAAGGCATCAAACGCAGCGTAAGAAGATTTTGTATGAAGAAGCATAGTCATAAGTTCCTTCATCATTGGGTCCTTCACCTGTTCCTGCACCTTTGCTTCGTCCAGCTTAATGCAAGGCAACGATCCACGTTCAACTAGGAATCGCATTTGCATCTCTTCCGTGTAGAAGTTTTTAATAAACGATTTGACAGCATCCAGCTTTCTTGGATTGTTGGCTACATCTGCCGAGAATGCATAACCGTTGTTCATATCCTGCATGATCGATGTTTGGTCGCCTACGCCGCCAGGCATAGGAGGGAAGTTGAAGAAGCCGACCTTACCAGCAAGGCTAATGCCCGCTCCGCCTTCTTGGAATAATGAAGCAGCCCAGCTACCGTCGAACATCATCGCCGATTCACCATTAATAAATTGGGTATTGTAGTCCACATACTCGAAGCCAAGCTCGCCCTTCTTGAAGTAGCCTTTATTGACCCAATCCTGATGAACCTTGAACGCTTCCGTTATTGCCGGATCGGTCCATTTCGCTTCGCCAGTGGAGAACTTCGCAGTTACTTCTGGACCTGCAGTACGGGACCAAATCTGGTTGGTCAGCATGAGTGGTACCCACGCAGACTTAGAACCAGCCGAGAATGGAATTTTGCCATCGGCTTTGATCTTGTCCATAAGCGTCAGCAGTTCATCGTAGGTTGTAGGTACTTCGAATCCTTTGGATGCAAAATACTCTTTGTTGTAGAATACGCCCTCAGCACTCGCCGACATTGGTAGTCCATATACTTTGCCATCTAGCGTCCACGCATCTAGATTAAGGAATTTATCTTTAATTCCGAGCTCATCGAGAATCGGCGTAATATCGAGTACTTTTCCTTCCTTGGCGAACGTTTTGACATCGGGACTACCGAATGCATCAAAGATCTCTGGCACGTTTCCGGACGCCATTTCACCTCTGATTTTATCTTTGCGGTTGACTTCACCGTCAACGCCATCCATTTTCACCGTTAATCCTGGAACTTCTGCTTCCATCTTCTTGACTGCTTCCATCGTTAAATCGAGCGTCCCCTGTCTTCTTTCCCCGATCAGAGCATGACGGAATGTGATCTCGATAGGCTTGTCATCCGTGGAATTGTTGGAGTTATTCTCTGGACTAGAGCCACAGCCAGCTAAAGCAGCGGAAGTTAACAGAATCAAGGACGATACTACTAGTGCATTTTTCTTCATTAACATGACCCCCAAGTTATGAATAATGGATTAAGCATAATCGCCTGGCTTCGTCTTGCTCTTCATTGCCACTCCAAAGTCGGTATAAATTCGATTGCGGAGTTCAATGCCTCTTGCGGTAGCAATATGATGGGCTAAAATTTGAAACGGAATGATCATGGTGAAAGGTGCCATCTCTTCTGTTAGTTCAAGTTCTAGACCAATCGTGTGTTCATCACTTGCACGGTTCAGCGACAACGTATACGTATAGTTTGTATACTTACTCTCATAGTCACGCAGCAGCACGAGCCTCTCTTGTACCTCACCTCCTATCTCCAAGAAAAATATCCGATGCTCGGGATTCACCTCAAGGTAAGGACCATGCATGAATGCCTCCAATTCAATCCCTTGCGAAGGCATGCGAACCGTCTCGCAGAATTTCGTCTCGAATTCTTTGATGGTTCCGTATGCAGGCCCATACCCAATTGCTGTAAAGCGAGGTGCGTTAACGAAATCATCTTTGTGCCTCTCAAAAAACTGCTCCGTCTTCTCAATGGTTAATGGAATCGCGTCGATCGCATGCTCGAAATGACGCAATATCTGTTGCTCCTTCTCGTGAGTGATCTTGCCATTCACGACAGCGGTACGGAGACCAGCAAGCATTAAGGTGAAGACAGTAGCAAGAAAACCCTTAGTTACGAAGCCTACTCGCTCCTTGCCACAGCCTATATCGATGGTGACATCCGCTACTGCCGAAATCTCGGCATTCACATCACTCGTAAGAGCAATCGTCGTAAGCTCTGTTTCGTGGCGAGTGCGCTCTAGCGCACCGATTGTCGATGTACTCTGACCGCTCTGGGATATCCCCAAGACGAGGTCCGTATACGGACTGAACGATTCATAGTTCGCAAAATGAAATGGCTCACGCACATCAATTCGAACGTCAATCAATCGCTCGATAAAGTATTTCGCACTGAGGGCTGCATTGATGCTTGAGCCTGTTGCAAACACGAGCCAATCCGCTTTCGTCCCAACCGTTGTTGCGAAGGCTTCTACATTGGCCGGATAGGAAGCAAGAATGCTGCGGGACATCGACTCTTCCTCATGAATGTAGGTCATCATCGTCGGTTTCGAATCAAGATTCACGGTGTACCTCCTCCGCTGCATACAAATCTGCCAATATGGACATCCATTTGCCTGCAAGGCCTACCCAAACTTCCTTATAAGTGGCGTTGTTGAATTGCGGCCAGTAAGGAACGTCCTCGTTACCGAACGTTTGTACACCTACGGGAAGCTCTCCCGTCATCTCACCGCTTAATACGGAATATTGCTGCGCGTAACGGTAGCCTTCACCGTACATGAGAGATTGACCGAAAGGATTTTTCCCGACAATCCACTGCAGCTGACCCTCCGCAATATCTAGGAGCTCATGATCCTTCAAGTATTGCCCGGCGATCGAAGCCGCTTTCCCTGTGGACAACACGATCGCATTATTTCCTTTGAAAGAGAACCATACTGGGAAACGGCGTACGTATATCTCCTCCGTAAGCTGAACGCCTTGTTGCAATTGAAGCGTATAGTCGACTTTCGCACGCTCATCTACAAGTAAGTGCTGATGTCCGAAGCTACGCTCATCCTGATGCTCATCCACATGATATAGACCGCTTGAGATCATCGGATATGGCGCCGTATACGAGCTTAATTTCTTCAGATACGAGCCATACGCTTGAATCGATTGAAGCCAGCGATCGGCTTCCTCGTGCTGAGGCTGTGACTCATGTACAGCGACCAACGCTTGCAAGTAAAGATGCTCGCGCGCCTGATGGTTGAAGTGCTGAATGATCTTCTTATCCGTATTGCGGTAGAAGAAACCTACGAATGACGTTCCATCGGGAAGAGAGATGCCATCAAGCTCCTGCGACTGTTCCACATAACGGATATATTCAGCCGCCTTCTCTGCGTAGCGCTCTTCCTGCGTTGCCTTGTACAGCATCGAGGCTGCCCAAGAGGCTGTAGCCATGAATAAGCTCTCCGACGTTTGATACGTATGCTCCCAGAAGATCGGCTTCTGATCGAAGCCCGCCTCTGCGAAGACATCGAGCGCATATTGAAAGTCTTCCTTCGCTATTTGCAGTAAACGCCCCGCTAGTGCTTCATCAGGGAGGCGGGAAGAAATATACGCCTCGATGCCTGCACAATAAAAATTCTCGTAGGCTTGTTTGTGCACACGTGCCTCGCAGTCATCCATATTGCCAATGAGACCGTCCGTCCAACGTGTAATTCCCGCACTAGTGGCACGATAGCCGTCACCGTATCTCGTTTGTAACAGGAAATCCAGACCCCACTCGCCTTCCTCCAATAAACGAAGGTACAAATCCTCATCGATCGGCTGAGTCCGCTCAGCTAACTCGAACAATGCAAGCGTTACTTCAGCGGTCTGAATCAGTTGCTGCGATACATCTCCCGCATCATGCCAACCACCGTGGAAGGCAAGCTTCGTCCCGTTATGCTCTGCGATAATATCTCCATGACAGGTACCATGAATGCCAGGAATCGGATAGCCGCAGCGTTCACAGAACACAAAGTTCAATGACTTCCAGATCGAAGCATGCCATACCGCCTCTGAGGACCCAATCGTGAACGGATGTGAAGTGATCTCGCCAGCCTGGATGTAGTAACGACCTTCCTCTGTAACCTCTGTAAATTCCATCAATTGAAACTGTCCGATACCTGTCTCAACGTGATTGATTGTTCCTGTATATACGGATGTGCCACTTTCCTCGCTAATGATCTGAAATTGCTCCGCATCCAGCTGCTGTGCCAATGCCGTCTTCGCGCTATCTGTCCGGTATCCAGAATGAGAGAATACAATTTCACGTAGACTTGGCAGCCACCCCTTCGTCACTTCCTGCTGATTGACGAGTTCTAATTGAATCGATCTCACGGACAGCTTCATAGAGTCACCTGTCGCATGGCTCTTACCGTTAATGTAGTAACCGATCTGTACCTCTGTAATCACATCTCGCGGAAGCTCTGCAATGTTAAGATGAACCGTATTCCACTCCGTGTTCGACAAGTTAATGCCGTGTACGCCCTCGCGGAAATAAATATCTGGAATTGGGATTTCGCCTTCATTCCGGAATTTGATCATCACGTACGTGTTCGGGGTGCCTTGGAAATCAGCCTTTAACTCGATTGAGATACGATTGAAGCGTTTCCAATTCTCGCCTTCGAAACGCCGCACAAGCCACGCCTCACCGAAGTTAACGTAATCTCCGTCCTCCGGCGCGCCTTCCGGCCAATGTGGCATCACCGTGGGCGATGCGATAGACACCGATCCATCAGGATCTGCACTCACTTCGCCAACACCCTTGAATGCCCACTTGCTTGCGTCAGTCTCACTCGCGCTGTACAGCACGCGTGAATCGATCACTTCCAGCTGCTCCTGAGCCGCCTCTAAGGAATGCTCGGTGTATCTAGGCAGCGGACGATGGATGTAACCCGACTGCTTAATATCTTTCTGCAACTGCTCACTTAACATCGCTTACTTCCTCCCATCTTCTTGATCGACTTGCCTCGAGGCCAACCAATGCTGCGCCAACAAGTCCCGTCTCTTCACTCTTTACTTTCGTGTATACGAGTCCATTAGCCACGAATCGCATCGTACGCGGATTCAATGCTTGCTTGATTCGCCGGAAGAAGTAAGGATTACGGGCAACGCTGCCGCCAAGCACAATCGTATCTGGATCAGTTACCCTTACCAGATTCATTATCGCCGCCGCAGCTGCACGCGATGCATCATCAACGATACGAGATGCTAGTTCATCTTCTTGTTCTGCCGCTTCCAATATCGTTTGCGCAGCAATCCGTTGTCCTTCCACAAGCTCAAGGGAGCTAGTCGGATACGTTGGGAGCAAGTCAATCACGCGCTCGTGCATGCCTAGGCCTGAAGCGATGCGTTCAACGCAGCCAGTACGACCACATCCACACCGCGCATCACTATCCATCGCAACGACCATGTGCCCGACTTCACCGGCATTGAATTGGTTCCCCTCCACGTAGCGTCCATCCACTACCGTTCCTGCTGCAATACCTGTCCCGATGTTGAAGTAAATAAAGTTTCTCGACTGTTGCCCCCAACCGAGTGCCTGCTCTGCACGCGTCGCGCAAGCCACATCGTTTTCTACGCCACACGGTACTTGAAACACCGATTCGAGCTGTTCACTTACGTTAGTGAGCTCCGACTTGCCAGGTTGTATCTCATGCCATATTCCATTATGCGTATCCACACGTCCAACCACGCCAATGCCAATCGCTATTTGCTCGCGGGCAATCAAGGTACTTCCTACTTGAAAATCGTTAATCGCATGTATAATTCCTTGTAGTGCAGTATGCTGGCTTGTGGTATCGCTTGGATACGACTTCGTTTGCAACACCTCACCCGCGGGGGTTACTTCACCGACAAGAATTTTAGTCCCGCCTAAGTCAACTGCAATAATCGATTGTGGAATTTTCATATGTGTATCTCCTTGCAAATTTGGTAACGATACCAAAAGTAGCTGAAATCTATTTCGCAGACCAAGCATAGCAAATTACAAAAAGAGCTGTCAATACACTATTTAGTTAGTGAAAAATCATTTACCGGCAGCAAGTTGGCCTTATTAGAAGTAAATAATTCTTTTGGTATCGTTACCAAAAATACTTGCTCAGTATGCTCATTTCCAGTATAATAAACCTATTCGATTGCTGATAGAAGGTGGCCTTTCCTTGAAACAAAATAAGCAAATCACGATATCAGAAATTGCGGAGAAATGCGGAGTATCGGTATCAACCGTATCCCGCGTATTGAATAATAGTCCCTCCGTCTCGCCCAAGAAGCGCGAGCGGATTCAGCGTATCATTGACGAATATCAATATACACCGAGTGTGTATGCTCGCGGCATGATTAATCATACGAGCAAAAATATTGGCATCATGCTTCCCGATATTACCAATCCATACTTCGCTTCGTTATTTACGGAAATCCAGCGTTTTGCACTAAAGAGCAACTATGCAACACTGTTGTTCAACACGATGTCCGTGCAGAAGAAAGCACAAGATAATGCTTCTTTGGCCGAGGAATCCTACTTGCGGATGATTCTTGAGAAGCAGGTGGATGGCGTTCTCATTCTAGGCGGAGTCATCGACCGTGAGGATATTCCAGATAGCTACATTCAAGCCCTCAACCAATTACATTCACGCATTCCCGTTATTATTGTTGGCTCAGCGATCGAAGGATGTGCATGCCTCTTTATAGAGCGTAACCTGAAGCAGGGAGTTGCTTCCATCGTCCATCACCTGATCGCACTGGGACATGATCGCATTGGCTTTATCGGCGGAGAACCCGGCATTCGCATTACATCGGCACGGATCGAGTCCTTCATGCAGGTTATGAATACACTGGAAAAGCCTATCGTACAAGAGCATATAATAACTTCAGATTACTACGCACCGGATGGCTACGAAGCGATGAAGCAGTTGTTACAGATGGAACGCAGTCAGCTGCCCACTGCATTGATTGCGATGAACGATATGGTTGCTATCGGAGCGATTCGAGCGATGGAGGATCTAGGACTTCATTGTCCTGACGATATCGCCATCGTAAGCTGTGATCAATTCGAACAAGGTGAGTACAGCGTTCCGCGGCTTACGTCACTAGATCAGCATAACGAGTATCTCGGACGCGTAGCCGTCATGCAGCTGATCAGCGCCATGAACGGCTCAGCAGAGAAGATCTCCATTCAACACACGCCGAAGCTGATAATTCGCGAATCCTGCGGAGCTAGGGATTAATCATTTCGTAACATGCCGAAGACCCCTCAATAGTCGTGGTCAACCACAAGTACACATTACAAGGCTTCTCCAACCTTCAACCATACAGAACAAACAAAAAAAGCACCTAGCACGGTGCTTTTTCTAATGATATTTTGGTGGAGGCGAAGCGTGGCTTTGCAAATCCACAATTCTTCACTCTCTCCCTCTATTCCCTTTGATACTGCCATTCTTTATTCACTCTTACTTAAATGTATCGGGATATTTTGCTAGTTCTAACTGATCTTCTATCGGAAAAATATCGGTAATTGGCTTATAACTTAATCGGATAATTCGTTCATTATCTTGGGCCGTATAGGGTTTGAAATCAGACTCTATTCCACCCCTTAGTTGATTATCCAGTTGCAAGGATAATACGGGGTCAACTTTAGAAAAGTTAAAGTTCTTCAGTTCAATTGAGCGTATGGCCTTATTGCGATAATCTCGATAATGAATCGTTAAATTCTTCATATCAAATACGATACTCCAATACGTAAAGGTAGGCGGAATCTTGTTCCCAACCCATCTCCAGATGCTTCCGAGAGAGGGTTTTACCGATACTTCGCCTAATACAGCAAATGCCTCCTCGATCGGAATTTGCGAAGATGCATACCTTAGACTCTTATTCTGCACTATACGATAGGCAAGTGTGAACCGGTCCAAAGAATTCACTCGCTTCGACAGCTTAGATACAGAGGTTTCTTTGAATTGATTCGCATGCTGTAGCGACTTATCGAAGCTGGTATTCGTTACCGTAAAGTACTGTGCATCCTTGATCACCTGTAGCTTTCCAGCAACAAATTCAATGATGACGGTATGTCCTGAAGCATCTGAAACCATATAGTGCAGCTCATACATTGATTTTTCTAATCGTATGTCATCTAGATGATTGACCACTTCTTCTACCGAAGCATACCGGTCTAACTGATATTGAATCCATTGCAGCTCGTTTAGAGCAGGTCTGTTGTCTTCTTCCGGGTATTGCCCATCTTCATGATACATCATAGCAACAGCCAAGCCTTTTTCGTTCAATCCACTCATCGGTAACTCACGTCCAAACTGCGTGAAGGTAACACTTCCGTATTTAGATCTCCACGTTACTCCTTCTTTGCCTTCTTCCTTAAGAGAATCCTTCAGCAGGTCTCTCTTACTTACTACAATTAAGCCATGCCCATAATAAAAATCATAGTTTTGTCCCAGCAAAATGGATACATTATTTTGAAGCGTAAAAGTAGTACACATAAACAATCCCTCCAATAAAATAAGCTCCCTAGATTGCCAAGCTAACTTCTCGTTAACTTAAAAATACCAGAACGCTCACCTTATCATTTGATTCTTATTGCTACTTTTATTTTTATTATCGAATTGAAAATGAAATATCCATTTTTGAGTCTTCTTGATACGGCCCCTTAAAATCTGCGCCATACCTTTCAAGCAATAACTCATTGGTTAGCTCGTACTCTAAATAAGGGATCCGATAACTATATAGGAACTGATAGGTATTAATAATTTTCTCTTCTTTACCTGTAAACAACATACCTTTATGGGTATAGGTAACCACCTTCGCGCTTTCAATACACTTCGCTGTCATACCTAATGGCAAGTCCGAGTGATCAGTAACCTCCACAGCAATCAACTCTTTATATTGAGCAATCTCTTCTGAATGATCAATATCATAACAAACGCGATATATGGTTTCATTCACAATGTTTGGTATTCGCTCAGCATCTCGTATAAAATGCTCCATTGCTTCAATCACTGTGAAACTGTTATTATCGTTGGTTACTCTTTCAATGCCCACCAGTCTTAAATCTTTTATGATCTCAACCTTCTCATAAACTACGATTTTTCCGCTAAAATTCTTTATTTTCAACTTAAGCGCATCAACATTGATTTTGTTCGTCCTGCTTGATTGCCAGTTAAACTCATTCATGCTTCGGAACTTACCAGGGGGATAGTGAAATAGCTTTTTGAAATTGCGCGTAAATACTTCTTGAGAATTAAAGCCATACTTTACAGCTGTCAATAAGATGTCATCGTTGGTGTTACGAAGATACTCTGCTGCCTTACTAAGTTTTCTTCTTTTTATGTATTCGTGAACGGTTATACCAACAATCGCTTTGAATAATCGGTAAAAGTGAAACTTGGAAATATGGGATTTACTCACCGCTTCATCCATATCGATTTCCTCATCAAGATGATCTTCCATGTAATCAACAAATCTCTGAATGGTTTGAAAGTAATCCAACAGCACCCCCCCTTCCCATAGTGATTAGCAGTAATCAATTTGGATTATGCTAGTCATGTAACTATTGAGTGCATTGAAATCTCATGAATGGTAAATTAATCATACATCAAGCATATGCTTAACACACACTGTAGAGTCGAGGAAACAGCAAAAATCCACAACCTCTTGCGGTTGTGGATTTACATGGTGGAGGCGAACCGTGGCTGTGGAAAACCACAATTCGCCAGGTGATGCTGAGCAACCTGATGCTAGAACATCCTATTAAAGCACTCGTCTAGCGTAAGTCACCACTCGAATGGCGCTTGCGACAATAAAACAAGCGAAGACAGACAGAGCGGAGACGATAATCCATTTCACTATCACTGGTAAGCCAATTCCATGAAAAGCAAGTGTCCATCCGACAATAATCGGCGGGTGAATCAAATAGACCGTATAAGCATTTTCGGAAAACCATCTAGATAATACACTCGTTTTATTGAACCTTCTTTGAAAAAAAGAAAAAAGAAACAAAATAATTCCCAAACAGATGAATGGCTCCCAGATCGCGTATAGTAATGCCTGAATATTAAACCCACCCTCAAAATGGACATCTCCCTCTAATCCCCCGGTTAAGATCAGTCCAAGAGGCAAAACGGGAATCATACCAATCGCGATCCACGTCCAAATCCGTTGTAATTTCTCTGGAATTTGTTCCAACCATCCTTGCCTTTGTGCGATAATACCTGCAATGAATAACAAAATGTAGGATGGAAAGTAACCCAACTGCAATTCCAAAGGCCCCGTGCCAGTCGGATAAACCAGACGTACAACAAATGCGATCAATCCGATAACAATCGCCACTACAACCAACTTCTTACCATTTGGAAATAGAATCGATTTCTTCTTAAGCCTACCTTTTGTAATAAAACTAAACAGAATATAGAACAATGTGAAGTAAATAGAAGCCTCCAAAAACCATGCAGGACCAAAAAACGTCCAACGAAAGCTCCAAACATTATCCTTATAGAACTGAACCAAAGTCTGTTGATCTCGAAACTTTGCAAACCATACCGTCATTGGACCTATCACAAAATAATAAATGAGCAGAGGAATCCCTAAGCGTACAAGTCGCTCCTTAAGAAAACGACTCATTCCTTTTCTCTCAAGCGATGTCGGGAGAAAATACGAAGAAATAAAGAAGAACAACCCCATAAAAAAAGACTGACATACTGCCGTAAAAATCGTTAACAGTACTATCGTTGCATTAACCTCACTTTTATCGACGTCCTCTAGAATCCAAGATCCAGCCGCTCCGTAAGCAATAGATGTATGGAATATGATAACCAGTATGGTTAGAAAAACTCGTATGTTATCTAGGAAGAATAGTCGTTTGTTCAAATTATGGTACTCTCCTTTCCAGTTTACCATATAGTACCATATAAATATTTTCATTGATATATATATTTAATAGACTAATCTTTTATAATATTCTAGCTATGAATGTAGAAGACAGCAAAAATCCACAACCTCTTGCGGTTGTGGATTTACATGGTGGAGGCGAGGGGATTTGAACCCCTGTCCGAAGATCACGCCACACAGGCTTCTACGGGTGTAGTCACGGTATTGATGTCACCCGAGCGTCGTCCCGTAACCGACTACGCGTTGGGTCAGCCTGATTATCTTCTTCCGTCGACCCCAGGCGGAGACCGAAGCGGCGTATCCCACTACTTGTTAGCCCCTAGTCTAGTCACATGGGCGATGCTAGGTAGGAGCACGCTCACAGGTTATTAAGCTGCGAAAGCGTAGTTTTGTTGTTGTTTGCCATTTAATTGGCTTTAGCGTTGATGAAGCAGACGACTCCCTGCTACCCGCAACCCGCGCTCGTACTATCCCCGTCGAATCCAAGAACGCCCCCATTTTGGCATAAACGGCTGACCGTTGAACATCATTCAACCTCAAGCGTTTAGCGTCAATGAAGCTTCAGGATTAGCGAGCAACAACAGCTGCTTATTGTCCAGCAGATCTGTTATTGATCAGTTGAGCTTGCGTTGTATTGCCTTTGCTACTGCTTTAGTATAACACGAATGATCGGCTAATGCTCGTCATTGTTGTTGCCAACAATGGCTGGGATCATCCATGGAAATGCTGCAACTATCTGGCGACCTTCTGCTTCTCGCGCAGCGCACGCTGAATGTCGCGTTGTGCATCGCGCTTAGCAGCTGTATCGCGCTTGTCATACTGTTTCTTACCTTTACCTAAACCGATGAGCAGCTTCGCATATCCGTTGCGCACGTAGATCTTAAGCGGCACGATGGCATAGCCTTCTTGCTTGGACAGACCGTATAGCTTATGGATCTGAGCCTTATGCAGCAGTAGCTTGCGCGCCCGGGTTGGATCGGTTGGATTGTGGATATTGCCTTGCTCGAACGGGCTAATATGCATGTTATGAATGAAGATTTCGCCGTTGCGAATCGTTGCGAACGCATCGCTTATATTCGCTCTGCCACCCCGCAGCGACTTGATCTCTGTGCCCGTAAGCACCATTCCCGCTTCAAACGTATCTTCGATGAAGTAGTCATGGGAAGCTTTCTTATTCTGGGCTAATTGCTTGCCGTCGGCTTTCTTGCCCATGCCGGTCACCTCAACTTTGCAGCGTAAAATGTTTATATTCAGAAATTTATTGTAGCAACTTTGTAAGCGGAATGCAAGAAGTTGCCAATCCCCTGTATACACAAAAACCGTCCTTAGCCAAAGCTAAGGACGGTTCCGTTCAACGAGTAAGCTATTACAGCTTAACTACGTTTTCTGCTTGTGGTCCACGGTTGCCTTGAACAACGTTGAACTCAACGCGTTGGCCTTCTTCAAGAGTTTTGAAGCCTTCGCCAGTGATTGCGGAGAAGTGTACGAATACATCGTTGCCGCCTTCAACTTCGATGAAGCCAAAACCTTTCTCTGCGTTGAACCATTTAACTGTACCTTGTTGCATGTGTAAAACCTCCAAAAAAATAATATTAATATGCGCCTGGTTTGTCTTTAAACAAAAAATTCACACATTGGAAAGGGTTTCATGACTATAATGACACCCTTTTCAATATGTGAATTCAGGTTCATATCATCGATTGACTTGAGTATACTATTCCCACAATTAAAAAGCAAGCGACAAGCCCAAATATAAATATAATTTCCCAATTCGTCCAAAACGCGGCGCACCCGTTGGGCCTCCCGAACGAGTGCGCCGCTAACCCTTTTATCGCTTATTTACGCTTCTTCCGGACGAAGGCAGCTGTCGCGTTGCCGCCTCCCCCTCCACTCTTTTTCTTACGTTTCTTCTTGCCTTCGCCGCCGCCAGCATCAGGTCCTGGCTGACTGCCGCTCGAACGGTTGGCATTGTATACGCCGCCAGACGTCGTGTTCTTACGCTTACCGCCGCCCTGACCGCTGCTGCCGTTCCTGCTAAAACCAACCGAATGGCCGCCGCTTGATGATGAACCGCTGCGACCTCCCCGGATCGGCAAGCCCCACATATCGGTTTGCTGCTTTTTGCCGCCTTCAGCAGAATCGCCTCGTGATTGAGACTCCTGACGATCACCTGCAGATCCATCGGGGATCTTCCACGCTGCCCGCTGCTCCTCGCGTCCTGGCTCGTTACCCGCAGCACCCGCTCCTACAGCGCCTGCGCCGTTACCGCCGCGCCCGCGTCGCTTGCCGCCTTGGCCGCCGCCAGTCGCCACCCACGGGTTCCCCCCGTGGCCGCCAGTTCCAGCTCCGGCTTCGCCTCCGCGCCCCGCGCCGCTGCTTCCGCCGGCGCGACCACCGCGACCGCCCGCTCCGCCAGGCCGGTCACCGCCACGCCCGCGACCGCCCGCTCCGCCCGAGCGGTCACCGCCGCGGCCGCCCTCACCGCGGCTGCCATAGCCGCCGCGCTTCTTGCCGCCGCGCCCGCCGACGCCGAATCCCGCGTCGGCAATGCCCTTCATCGCACCGCTCCGCGGCTTCATATCGACGAGCTCAAAGTCGATCGTATGATCCGTCATGCTCACGCGTGCGATCCGGATCTTCACTTCATCGCCGATGCGATAGATTTTTGACGTACGCTCACCGATGAGAATCATATGCTGCTCGTGGAAGTGGTAATAATCATCCGTCAGATCGCTCAAGCGAATGAGACCCTCAACGGTGTTCTCCAGCTCGATGAACATGCCGAAGCTCGTTACGCTGCTAATGATACCTTCGAACTCTTCTCCTACTTTATCGAGCATCAGCTCGCATTTCTTAAGCTGCTCCGTGTCGCGCTCGGCATCGACCGCCACCCGCTCGCGCTCCGAAGAATGCTGCGCAACCTCCGGCATTCTAGCCGTCAGCGCTTCATGCCGCGCTTCCGTCAAATGTCCGCCGCCCTCAATCACCTCGCGAATGATACGGTGGATGACAAGATCGGGATAACGACGGATCGGAGACGTGAAGTGCGAGTAGAATTCAGCAGCGAGACCGAAGTGGCCAAGACTCTCCGCATCATACTTCGCCTGCTTCATGGAACGCAGCATCATCGTCGAGATGACCGTTGCTTCCTTCTTTCCTTGTATCTCCTCCAGCAACGTCTGCAGCGCGCGAGGATGAACGGAATTTCCTTTGCCCTTCACCACATAGCCGAAGTTCGACGCGAACTGCATGAACGTGAGCAGCTTCTCCTGATTCGGGTCTTCATGGATCCGATATAGGAACGGCACGCGCAGCCAGTGGAAATGCTCGGCCACTGTTTCGTTTGCTACAAGCATGAATTCCTCAATAATCTGCTCCGCTACCGAACGTTCGCGTTTAACGATGTCTACCGCCTTGCCCGTCTCATCGACGATAACCTTCGACTCCACGAAGTCGAAGTCGATTGCGCCGCGCTTCATCCGCTTCGAGCGAAGCCGCATCGCAAGCTGCTCCATTAGCGCGAACATGTCGAGCAGATCCGCATAACGTTCTTTGAGCTCCGTCTGCGGCTCTTCAACCGTCGCCGTTAGAAGCTTCTTCACATTCGTATACGTCATACGCTCTTTCGTGCGGATGACGCTCGTGAACACATCATGCCTTACACGCTTAAGCGTCTTCGCATCAAATTCCATTTCGCACGACAACGTCAGCCGATCGACCTTAGGATGCAGTGAGCATATGCCATTCGACAATCGATGCGGCAGCATCGGAATAACGCGGTCCACCAAATAAACGCTGCATCCGCGCCGATACGCTTCCTGATCCAGCTCAGACTTCTCCCGCACATAGTAACCGACATCGGCAATGTGCACGCCGAGCAGGAAATTGCCGTTCTCCAGCCGCTTCACATGTACCGCATCGTCCAAGTCCTTCGCATCTTCACCGTCAATCGTCACGATGACCTCGCCGCGAAGATCGCGTCTGCCCTGCTGAACGATCTCTTCCTCCGTAATCTCATCCGGAGCTGCGTCCGCTTCCGCCATCACCTCATCCGGGAAACCCTCCGGCAATTGATGCTTGCGAATAATCGACAAAATATCGACGCCCGGATCATCCTTATGTCCAAGCACTTCGACAATTTCTCCTTCGGCAGCGGAGCGACCTTCCGGATACGACACGATTCGCACGACGACCTTCTGTCCTGAGACCGCACCTTCAAATCCGCCCTTAGGAATAAAAATATCGCGATTAATCCGTTTGTCATCGGGAACAACGAACGCATACGACTCGTGATTCTCGAACGTGCCGACGATTTGCGTAACCGCACGCTGGACGACCCGAACGACCTCGCCCTCCATCCGTCCGCCGCCCTCGCTCTTCGACGTTATGCGGACAAGCAATATATCGCCGTTCATGGCGCTTTTCAAGTCATTGGCATGAATATAGACATCGGGGTGATCCTTCTCGTCGGGCAGCAGGAAGCCGAAGCCCTTTGCATGAGCCTGCAGCTTGCCGCGCAGCAGATTCATCCGCTCCGGTACGCCATACAGCTCATTGCGCGTCCGCACGATCTTCCCTTCATCCTCCAGCTGGTTGAGCAGCTTTAGAAATTGCTTGAATTCCTCTGCGCCTTCAATACCGAAGTGCTTCTCAAGCTCCTGATAGGTCATCGGCTTATAAGCCGTTTCCCTCATGAAATCAAGCAATTCCTGCTCGTAATTTGTCATTATCGCTATTTCTCCTCATACGCCTGCCGCAGTATTCTAGTATAATCTGCAACAGGTTGATAGATTATCATATACCATGTAGTATACACGAAATGGAAGCCATACATCCGCGACAATGAGCAGAAATACAAAAAAAGCAGGGATATCTCCCTGCTTTCCGCATGATCATTCAATTATTGTTGTACGAAGTAAGAAACGACCAATGCCAGGACAAAGAATCCAACTGCCAAAATGATCGTCAAGCGCTGCAAGAACAAATCCAGACCGCGCGCTTTTTGTTTACCGAACAAGTGCTCAGCTCCGCCCGTGATTGCTCCGGACAAGCCTGCGCTCTTACCCTTCTGAAGCAAAACAACGCCAATAAGGCCAAGTGCGAAAATGACAAGCACAATTTTCAAAGCGATTTCCATTTATTCCACCTCCAGCGTAGGTGCTCCGTAAAAAACACATAAGCTGATTTTATCATAGCTGGGCACAGATTACAATAGGACAACCAAGTACCCGCATACTAGACGTAACCCAATTTACGGAAATAATCAAAGTTTACCCGCGCGCTTTCAAGCGAATTCACCTCAAACTGCTCTTGCTCAACAAAAATATATGCAATACCAGCGCTGTCTGCCGTACGGATTAGCTTATCGTAACCAACCTTGCCTCGCCCAACCTCTATATCTTTGCGGCCATCCGTGAAGTCCTTCGCATGAATCAGTTTGATTCGATCTTTGAACTTGTGTATATAAAGATCTGGTTCATACCCGGCCATATGCACCCACCCAAGATCCAGCTCCAGCGTCATAAGTTCCTTCGGCATTTGCTCCATCAGATGCTCAAGCACGGTCTTGCCTTCAATCAGCTTGAATTCATCCTCATGATTGTGGAAGCCGTACTTCATCCCCATCTCCTTCACCTTCATTCCGCATTTGGTGAACACATCGACGAGATGCTTCACATCATCCATTAACGGCTCCTCCGGCAGCGGAGCCCACGGCGTGATGATAAAGTCGAAGCCCACTTCCTTCGCATACTCGAGCTGTGCCGAGAACTCCGAGAGCATGTTCGGCATATCGTAAAAGTTCAGCGGGATATGCGCCGATGGCGCCGACAGACCAAGAATCTTCAGCTTATTCTTCAGTTCCTTGGCCGGCACGTTAAAAAATCCGGTAAGCTCGACCGCCTTGTAGCCAATCTCCGCAACCTTCTCTAGCGTTCCAAGGAAATCAATTTCCGCCTCATCGCGCAGCGAATACATTTGCATGCCAATGATCGGCTTGTCCTGCACTCTCTCATGCTTCGTTCCCATCTCCAACACCTCTGCACATCAGCATATCAGTATGGGATTAGATTCCCCTTCTCGGACGCCGTTCATAACCTGCAACAACACTATCCACGCATAAAAAAAGAGACGGCACAAGGCCGTCCCCTATTACGCTTAAGAATCCAGCTTCAAGCGTCTTATTTGAAGTTTTTCAAGTTGTAGAATGCTGCTTTGCCGCCGTATTGAGCAGTCGAACCAAGTTGGTCCTCAATGCGAAGCAATTGGTTGTATTTCGCAACGCGGTCCGTACGGGACGGAGCGCCTGTTTTGATTTGGCCAGCGTTTGTAGCAACAGCGATGTCAGCGATTGTGCTGTCTTCGCTCTCACCGGAACGGTGGGAGATAACTGCAGTGTAACCAGCGCGTTTAGCCATTTCGATCGCGTCGAATGTTTCAGTAAGCGTACCGATTTGGTTAACTTTAACGAGGATCGAGTTGCCTACGCCTCTTTCGATACCGTCGGACAGACGCTCTGTGTTCGTTACGAACAAGTCATCGCCAACGAGTTGAACTTTGCTTCCAAGTTTCTCAGTAAGCAATTTCCAACCATCCCAGTCGTCTTCGGAGCAGCCGTCTTCGATCGATACGATCGGGTACTTTTCTACCCACGAAGCAAGCAGATCTACGAACTCAGCAGGCGAGAACGATTTGCCTTCGCCAGCAAGAACGTATTTGCCGTCTTTGAAGAATTCAGTCGAAGCAACGTCCATGCCGAGGAATACGTCAACTCCTGGCTTGTAGCCTGCGCGCTCGATAGCGGAGATGATTGTCGTGATTGCTTCTTCGTTCGAACCAAGGTTAGGAGCGAAGCCGCCTTCGTCGCCTACAGCTGTGTTAAGACCTTTGTCATGCAATACAGCTTTCAGGTTGTGGAAGATTTCAGCGCCGATACGAAGCGCTTCTTTGAAGCTTTCAGCACCGACAGGAAGAACCATGAATTCTTGAACGTCGATGTTGTTGTCAGCGTGCTCGCCGCCGTTGATGATGTTCATCATCGGTACAGGAAGCGTCTTAGCGTTGAATCCGCCAAGGTAAGTGTAAAGAGGTACATCAAGAGCGTCAGCTGCAGCGCGAGCTACTGCCATCGATACAGCAAGGATCGCGTTAGCGCCAAGCTTCGCTTTGTTAGGCGTACCGTCAAGTTGGATCATTTTACGGTCGATTGCTACTTGATCAAGTGCGTCAAGACCGATTACTTCAGGAGCGATAATGGTGTTCACGTTCTCAACAGCTTTCAGAACGCCTTTGCCGAGGAAACGGGATTTGTCGCCGTCGCGAAGCTCAACAGCTTCGTAAGCGCCAGTCGATGCGCCGGATGGCACGATCGCGCGGCCTTTGCCGCCGGACTCAAGGGATACTTCTACTTCAACAGTTGGGTTGCCGCGGGAGTCAAGAACTTCGCGTGCGTATACGTCAACGATAATAGACATGGATAAAACACTCCTTTTTATTTGTTAAATTTGATTGCCAGCAAGCATTACTTGTTGATTAAAGTCGAGCCCGTCATCTCAGCAGGCTGATTAAGCTCGCTCAGATCAAGGAACGTCGGCGCGATGTCGGCTAGAATGCCGCCATCACGAAGAGTTGCGCCCGCTTTCGTTACGATTAATGGAACTGGATTTGTCGTATGCGCCGTAAAAGGACGGCCATTCTCGTCGAATACCATATCCGCATTGCCATGGTCAGCCGTAATAATGCATACGCCGCCTTGCGCCAGCACAGCTTCTACGACTTTGCCCAGACATTCATCCGTCGCTTCTACCGCTTTGATCGTCGGCTCCAGCATGCCGGAGTGACCGACCATGTCGGGATTCGCGAAGTTCAGAATAATCGCATCGTGTTTACCGGATTCGATCTCGCGAACAGTCGATTCCGCAAGCTCGTAAGCGCTCATCTCAGGCTGCAGGTCATAAGTTGCGACCTTCGGCGAATTGATCAGCACGCGCGACTCGCCCGGAAGTTCCGCATCGCGTCCGCCGCTAAAGAAGAACGTGACATGCGGATATTTCTCGGTCTCAGCCGTACGAAGCTGCTTCTTGTTGTTCTGTGCGAGCACTTCGCCAAGCGTGTTGTCGAGGTTCTTCGGTGAATACGCAACGTAGCCGCCTACGGTTTCACTGAACAGCGTCAAGCAGACGAAGTATAGGTTAACCGGGTGGCTCTCGCCGCGCTCAAAGCCGCGGAAGTCCTCGTTCGTAAATACTTGCGACAATTGAATCGCGCGGTCAGGACGGAAGTTGAAGAATATGACAGCATCCTCGGACTCCACCAGACCGACCGGCTTATTGTCTTCGCCTACGATAACCGTTGGCATAACGAATTCATCATAAACCGATTTCTCATACGATTCAACTACCGCTTTGATCGGATCGGTATATTGAGGTCCGTCGCCGTATACCATAGCGCGGTAAGACTTCTCCGTACGCTCCCAACGCTTGTCGCGGTCCATCGCGTAGTAACGGCCTTGTACCGTCGCGATGCGGCCTACGCCAACCTCTTCGATCTTCGCTTGCAGGCGCTCCAGGTAACCCTTCGCGCTGTCCGGCGATACATCGCGTCCGTCGAGGAAAGCATGGATATAAACGTCTTCGAGTTCTTCCTTCTTCGCCAGCTCCAGCAGGGCGAACAAGTGCTCAATGTGGCTATGAACGCCGCCATCAGAGAGCAGACCGTAGAGATGAAGCTTCTTGCCGTTCTTTTTCACATGGTTTACAGCGCCGAGAATCGTTTCGTTTTCGAAAAACTCGCGGTCACGAATCGATTTGCTGATTCGCGTCAAATCCTGGTATACGATACGTCCAGCGCCGATGTTCAAGTGGCCAACTTCGGAGTTGCCCATTTGACCATCCGGCAAGCCTACCGCTTCACCGGAAGCCGTCAGCGTCGTGTGCGGATAAGTAGACCAGTAACGATCGTAGTTCGGCTTATTCGCTTGCGCAACCGCATTGCCGGTTACGTCGTCGCGAAGGCCGAAGCCGTCAAGAATAATTAATGCTACAGGTTTCGGAGCAGCCATATTACTTGGCCCCCTCGACCAAAGCGATATAAGAAGCAGGCTCAAGGCTTGCGCCGCCGACAAGCGCGCCGTCGATGTCTGTTTGGCCCATGTATTCAGCTACATTGTTCGGCTTCACGCTGCCGCCGTATTGGATGCGAACCGCATCAGCTGTCGCTTGGTCATACAGACCGGCAACTACGCCGCGGATGTATCCGATAACGTCTTGCGCATCTTCGGAAGTCGACGATTTGCCTGTTCCGATAGCCCAGATTGGCTCGTAAGCGATAACGACTTCAGCCGCTTGCGCAGCCGATAGACCTTGGAATGCCGCTTCCGTTTGCACTTTGCATACGTCTTTCGTTTGTCCAGCTTCACGCTCTTCGAGCTTCTCGCCTACGCAGACGATTGGCAGCAAGCCGTTCTTGAACGAAGCATGAACCTTCTTGTTCACGATCTCATCCGATTCCGCGAAGTAAGCGCGGCGCTCGGAGTGGCCGATAATAACGTATTTCACGCCAAGATCCTTCAGCATAACGCCGCTGATCTCGCCTGTGTATGCGCCATTGTCTTCGAAGTGAACGTTTTGCGCGCCGATTGCGATCGACGTGCCTTTCGCTGCTTCAACAAGGGCAGGAAGCGTCGTGAATGGTGCGCAGATTACGCTCTCCACGCCGTCTACTTCTGCTTTGCCTTTAATTTCGGAGAAAAAGGATACCGCTTCGGAAACGGTCTTGAACATTTTCCAGTTGCCCGCAATAATCGGTTTTCTGCTCATGCTAGTCCCTCCTAATGGGATTATTCTTATTTATCGTTAAGAGCTACAACGCCTGGGAGTACTTTGCCTTCCATGAACTCAAGGGAAGCGCCGCCGCCAGTCGAGATGAAGTCCATTTTGTCAGCCAGGTGGAATTTCTCAGCTGCTGCAGCCGAGTCGCCACCGCCGATAACTGTATAACCGGACGTTTCTGCACATGCGCGAGCTACTGCTTGCGTTCCGTGGGAGAAAGGCTCGATTTCGAATACGCCCATCGGTCCGTTCCATACAACGAGCTTGGAGTTTTTGATAACGTCCGCATACAGCTCGCGAGTCTTAGGTCCGATGTCGATGCCTTCCCATTCAGCAGGAATGCCGTCAACGTCAACGATTTTTGTGTTCGCGTTTGCGCTGAAGTCGTCTGTTACTACGATATCAACAGGGATCAGGAAGTTTTTGCCGAGTTTCTTCGCTTTTTCGATGAACTCAAGCGCTAGATCAAGCTTGCTGTTGTCCACGAGCGATTTGCCGATTTCATGGCCTTGCGCCTTGAAGAATGTGTAGGACAAGCCGCCGCCGATGATGATGTTGTCGGCAATTTCTAGCATTTTGTCGATAACCGCGATTTTGTCTTTTACTTTCGAACCGCCTACGATTGCTGTGAAAGGACGCTCAGGGTTGTTCAGCGCTTTGCCTAGAACATCAAGCTCTCTCTCCATTAGAAGACCGGATACGGCCGGCAACAAGTGTGCAATGCCTTCTGTCGAAGCATGTGCGCGGTGAGCTGCGCCGAATGCGTCGTTAACGAACAGGTCAGCAAGCTTAGCGAAAGCTTTCGCCAGTTCCGGATCGTTTTTCTCTTCGCCTTCGTAGAAGCGCACGTTCTCAAGGAGCAATACTTCGCCGTTGTTTAGAGCCGCTACTTGAGCTTCTACGGCTTCGCCGATAGCTTCGTTAGCTTTTGTCACCGGTTTGCCCAGAAGCTCTGCCAGACGCGCTGCGGAAGCCGTATGACGAAGCTCTTCTACGACTTGACCGTTCGGACGGCCAAGGTGGGACGCAAGAATAACTTTAGCGCCTTTGTCGATCAGGAAGTTGATTGTTGGAAGCGTCTCACGGATCCGTTTGTCATCCGTAATTTTTCCGTTCTCGAGCGGCACGTTGAAATCAACGCGTACAAATACCCGTTTGCCTGCCAGTTCAGCTACGTCGCGTACACTTTTCTTGTTCATCGATAGAACCCTCCTAAAATTTCTGTGGAATGCAATGGAGCAAAAATAGCATCGGAAGCATCGGCTTAAGTTAAGTATGAAAAAAGAAAAGAGCGTTCCTTCGTCAAGAAGAAACGCCCTTAAGGTCCAAGTCCCCAAAAGGGCGCGAACTTAAGAGCCGAAGCGCCCAGCAGTGCAGGGAGCCTCGGCCCGTTCGCCTTCTTTCCTTACAGACCTTTGCTTGCGATATAAGCAGCAAGATCAACTACGCGGTTCGAGTAGCCCCACTCGTTGTCATACCAGGAAATAACTTTAACCATGTTGCCTTCAACAACCATTGTCGACAGACCGTCGATTGTGGAGGAAGCAGGGTCACTATTGTAGTCGCTCGATACAAGCGGCAATTCGTTGTAGTTCAAGATGCCTTTCAAAGCGCCTTCGGAAGCATCTTTAAGTGCTGCGTTAACTTCTTCAACCGTAACGTTAACTTTCAGTTCTGCAACAAGGTCAGTAACCGAAACGTTAGGTGTAGGTACGCGCATAGCCATACCGTTCAATTTGCCTTTCAGCTCAGGCAATACAAGGGAAACAGCTTTTGCAGCGCCAGTCGACGAAGGAATGATGTTTTCTGCAGCAGCGCGAGCACGGCGCAGGTCTTTGTGTGGAACGTCAAGTACGGATTGGTCGTTAGTGTACGAGTGAATCGTAGTCATCATACCTTTAACGATACCGAATTTGTCGTTCAATACTTTTGCGAATGGAGCAAGACAGTTCGTTGTGCAAGAAGCGTTGGAGATAATTGTGTGCGCGGAAGCATCGTATTTATCTTCGTTAACGCCCATAACAACTGTGATGTCTTCGTTAGTAGCCGGAGCGGAGATGATAACTTTTTTAGCGCCGCCTTGAAGGTGAAGCTCAGCTTTTTCTTTAGCTGTGAAGATACCAGTCGATTCAACTACGATTTCAGCGCCTACGGAAGCCCAAGGAAGGTCAGCCGGGTTACGCTCAGCGAATACTTTGATTTCAACGCCGTTTACGATCAAAGCGCCTTCTTTAGCTTCTACTGTTGCGTCAAGAGTGCCGTGAGTCGTGTCATATTTAAGAAGGTGAGCCAGTGTGTTCGTGTCCGTAAGATCGTTCACTGCCACGATTTGTACATCAGGGTTGTTTAGTGCTGCGCGGAATACGTTACGGCCGATACGTCCAAAACCATTAATACCTACTTTAACCATTGTTAATTCCTCCTAAGCATTTTTGGGATAAGGCAATATATTTCAAGACGCATCGCCTGCAACAAGTTGCCCTGTCCGGCAATATCGTCATGACCACTTCTTTAATGTCCTTCTTGCTCGATTATGGCTACGATTTCCATCGCGGCTTCTTCGTCCGTCACCAATACGTCGTTATGACCGAACCGCATGACGGCTGCTATCGCTTCGCCTTTGCTCTTGCCCCCGGCGACGCCTATAACAACTTCAGTCTTTACAATATCCTCGAGCCGTAATCCTACCGTTTGCATTTTGTGCACCACAGCGCCATTCCGGTCAAAATAAAACCCGAACGACTCCGCCAGCGCGCCTTCTGCCGCCATCGCATCCACGACGTCCTTCTCCAGCCGTCTGCGCCTAGCCATCACCATCGCGTCCCCGATTCCGTGGACGACGATTCTAGCGCTTCGAATGACATCGACAATCTCGCGAATGTTAGGCTCTTGCATAATCGACGAGAATGCTTCTTCGCCCAAGTGATCCGGTACATGAAGCAAGCGGTACTGCGCCCCTGTGCGCTTCGCCATCGTCGAAGCAATCGTATTCGCCTGATAGTCGAGGCTCTCACCAAGTCCGCCCCTTGCAGGCACGAACCAATTGGTCTTGAGCGCGGTAGAGGTTGATAAATGATTCGCAACTTGGGCAATGGTTGTTCCGCCGGTTACAGCGACGACATCATTGGGCTGCATCACCTTGCGAAGCACCTGTGCGCTTGCACGGCCAAGCTCCCGCTTCGTCTGTGCCGAGCTCTCGGAATCCCCGGCTACAACAACAACTTGCGACAAGCCAAAGCGAGTGCGGATTCGATCTTCAAGCTCCGATAGACCGAACATCGTCTTATAGACCGGTTCGAGCCGCTCCAGAAGCTCTCTGCCTGCATCCGTAATTCGAATGCCACTCGAATGAACGTCGAGCAAGCCTTGCGCCTTCAGAAACTCAATCTCCGTTCGCAGCACGCGCTCCGTAAGCGATAGCGCTGTAGCCAGCGTGCGGCGTCCGATAAGCTCTGTCAGCATGACCTGGTGCAGAATCGAATACCTCTTTCTCATTACATCTAGAAGTTCAGGCACAAGCTGCTGCTGCAGTTCAATGATCTGACGCATCTTATCCTTCACTCCACCCGTTATATGAGACTTCAGCTTCATTCACCGGGACGCGAAACGTCCCTCTATAACATTTGTAGTCCCACCTCTTATATTATCGGAAATTGTTGCTCGCCGCAAGAGCATGAAATCGAATGAAAGCGATTACTGTCACGATTTTCACAAATTTAATTTACGAAAGCCGCTTGCTTTCTAATCGCTATTATCATATAATCACCCTTGCTACTGTTTTTTGCGCCCGTGGTCCAATGGATATGACGTAGGCCTCCGGAGCCTGAGATCTAGGTTCGATTCCTAGCGGGCGCGCCACTTACCTTTTTCTAAATCAACGACATAACGCATACCTATCAAGGCCATCCCGATTGTTGTTTCGGAATGGCCTTTTTTAATTATATTTGATGAAACCGAATCCAACTATGTAACGGAGGACCTTTCTCGCTCCGCCCTTTTGCCCATACAAACTTCGATCCGCTTTTACTCCTTCTCAAATTTTTCCCGCACTTATCTCCACTTAGTTTCCATGCATCCGACGTCCCACTTCCGCCAAAGCCCGATGTAGCGGCTACTTTCTGCTTGCCCAATCATTTGTCAGATAATTTGTCTGACTATCTTTGACTTTTGAGTTTCCATCCGTTATTATGAAAATACGATTTAACCATTTTCGTTCAGTTTGAAGGAGGGGGCTTACGTTGGATATGAATTTCGTTCCTATGGTTATTGAGCAAAGCAATCGCGGAGAGCGTGCGTATGATATTTACTCTCGCTTGTTGAAGGATCGTATTATTTTTCTTGGATCGGGTGTAAACGACGTGGTGGCTAATTCCATCATTGCGCAAATGCTGTTCCTTGCGGCGGATGATCCCGAGAAGGACATTTCTCTTTACATTAACAGCCCAGGCGGCTCCATTACGGCCGGTATGGCAATCTATGATACGATGCAATACATTAAGCCAGACGTATCGACTATCTGTGTCGGTATGGCAGCTTCGATGGGCGCGTTCCTGCTGACGGCAGGCGCGAAAGGCAAGCGTTACGCGCTTCCGAACAGCGAAGTCATGATTCACCAGCCGCTAGGCGGCGCAGAAGGACAAGCGAGCGACATCGAGATTCGCGCGCGCCGCATCATCAAGATGCGTGACCATCTCAACGGCATTCTTGCAGAGCGCAGCGGCCAACCGCTTAGCCGTATCGAGCAAGATACGGATCGCGACTACTTCATGAGCGCAGCGGAAGCGAAAGAGTACGGCCTTGTTGACAAAGTAATCGAGAAAATTGGATAAGTAGTACAAAGGCGATACAAGGGTTTCTTGCCCTCGTTATCGCCTTTTTTCTTATTCACTATCCACAAACCGTAACAAAAATGTATTTTATCCACATTCTTATTCACATTCTATACACAGTTATCCACAATTGGTCTAATAACTTGTCAATAACTCGCAGAAACGCAAAAAAGCCTACACCGATCCACTGATCGAGTGAGGCTTTTTTCATCGGTAACCAATGAATTATTGATTCTCAAGCTCCTCTTTGCTAACAAGAGCGACTAAAGCGTTTACAGCCTGCTCCGCGTCCGAACCTTCTGCACTTATGGATACTTCAGTGCCGGAGCTGATCGCTAGACTCATGATGCCCATAATCGATTTCGCATTAACTTTTTTGTCGTCTTTCTCTACAAATACCTCGGAGGAAAATTTGTTCGCTTCTTGTACGAATAACGCTGCAGGTCTTGCATGAAGCCCCGTCTTAAGACGAACGACAACCGGAAGCCTTGTCATGGAAACCATACCCCCTATATTATACTCTTCATAAGCGTCCAACGACCCGGCCAACAACAGTTGTGTGGACCCGGTGACGTCTAGCGCAGAAATATAAGCTTGTATAAGATTTATACTTATACTTCTTATCTTTGGTGATAAGTTCATTTTGCATTATTATAACATTATACCAGCGGTTGCACTAGGTGAAAAGCTAACTACCTCGTATTTTTTCCGCAAGTTCGTCGATTTTGCGCAATCGATGGTTAACCCCCGACTTACTTACCTTGCCTCTTAGCATTTCGCCGACCTCAGTCAGATTCATATCGGGATGCTGCAGCCTGATCTCGGCTACTTCTTTCAGCTTCTCAGGAAGACTGTCAAGGCCGACTTCCTTCTGCAGCAGCTTAATATTATCGATCTGGCGTACGGCTGCTCCAATTGTCTTATTTAGATTCGCCGTCTCGCAATTGACGATCCGATTGACGGAATTGCGCATGTCGCGCATAATTCGTACATCCTCGAATTTGAACAATGCCTGGTGTGCGCCGACAATGTTGAGAAGCTCGATGATTTTCTCGCCTTCCTTGATGTATAGAATGAAGCCTTTCTTCCGTTCAATACACCTGGCATTCAAATCGAACTTATTGGCAAGCTCCACAAGCGCATCGCAATGCTCCTCGTACATCGACGCTATTTCCAAATGATACGAAGAACCCTCGGGATTGTTGACCGAGCCTCCAGCCAGGAAAGCGCCCCGCAGATAAGACCGCTTGCAGCATGGCTTACGTATAATCTCCTTGTCGATGCCGTTAGAGAACATGAAACCCTCTGACACGATTCCGAGTTCACTTAGTATTTCCTGTACTCCCGAAGGAATCCGAACGATATACACATTATTTTTCTTCAGCCGCATTTTCTTACGCACGAGCAGCTCAACATGCATAACGTAATGTTTCTTAAGCAAGGAATAGATTCTTCTGGCGATGGCCGCATTTTCAGTCGAGATGTCGAGGACAACCTTGCGGCTGGATACGCTGACAGAGCCGTTCATCCGTAATAATGCAGACAGTTCTGCACGCTCACAGCAGCTATCGGCTTCAATAAGGGTCAGCTCTTTTTTTGTTTGTGCCGCAAAAGACATCGATTATCACCTCTTTCTAAGCATCCAGTTCTCTACCAGTTTATATATATGATGACTTAAACGTTCGGCATCATGCCTCAAAAAAGTTCGAAACAGCACAAGACGGTCCGCAATAACCTGATAACCGCGTCTCGTTACCTCATCTAGGTCGAGATGAACCGCTTTAGCACCCATCTCAGCATACTTGCTCTCGATCTGCGGCGGAATCTCTCCGTCATTCACAATGACATAATCGAACAGATGATGTCCAATATGCTTATGAACAGCTTCCAAATGGTCGCTGACGGAATAATCGTCCGTTTCCCCTGGCTGCGTCATCACATTACAGACAAACAGCTTAACAGCCGTTGAATTAACGATCGCTTCAGCCAGCTTCGGCACGAGCAGATTCGGAATAATACTCGTATACAAACTGCCTGGACCGACCAGGATGGCGTCAGCCTGTTCGATCGCCTCGACTGCCTCAGGCAGCGCCTCTACATCGCTTGGCTCAATGAATACCCGCCTAATCGCCTGACCCGCCTTCGGGATCATCGATTCCCCCGTTACGATCGAGCCGTCTGCCACCTCGGCCTTGAGCACGATCGCTTGATTGGCGGCGGGAAGCACCTGACCGCGAACGGCAAGGACGCGGCTAAGCTCACGCACACCCGATACAAAGTCGCCCGATATGTCCGTCATCGCCGCAAGCATCAGATTGCCGAGGCTGTGCCCGACTAGTCCTGTCCCGCTATTGAACCGATACTGCAACACTTCGGTGAGCAGCGGTTCCGCATCGGCAAGCGCCATAAGCACGTTACGTATATCTCCCGGGGGCGGGATTTGGAGCTCGTTGCGCAAAATGCCGGAGCTTCCTCCGTCGTCGGCAACCGTCACGATCGCCGTAATATCTAGCGGCTTCTCTTTCAAGCCTCGCAGCATGACAGAGAGCCCCGTACCGCCGCCGATTACGACGATTTTCGGGCGCCTAATAATTTTATGCCTGCTTTGCATCGTCTCACCCCGTCAATGCTTGTCACGATCGGCATCGCGATGGCTGACACGAATGCGTTCCGTATCGCTGCTGCCGAGCATGCGTCCCAAATATTCGGCAATCGCGACAGAGCGATGTTTGCCGCCCGTACAGCCGATTCCGATGACTACCTGGCTTTTCCCTTCCTTGCGATAGAGCGGAATAAGGAATTGCAGCATGTCGAGCAGCTTCGTTAGAAATTGTTGTGTTTCCGGCCACTTCATCACGTATTCATATACATCCGGATTTTGCCCCGTATTCGGACGGAGATGCTCAATATAATGCGGATTCGGAAGGAAACGAACGTCGTAGATGAGGTCGGCATCGATAGGAATGCCATACTTGAAGCCAAAGGAGGTTACGTTCACGGAGAGACTGTTCTGTTCCAAATTCGTAAACCGCGTAATAATACGTTCCTTCAACTGGCCTGGTTTCAATATCGTCGTATCGATCACCTGCGAGGCCGAGCCTTTCAGATCCTCCAGCATTCGGCGTTCGTTGCGGATACCCTCCAGCGGCATTCCTTCCGGCGCAAGCGGATGGCGGCGGCGGCTCTCCTTGTAGCGCTGAACAAGCACCTCATCGGTCGCATCCAGGAATAGAATCTCGCAGTCGATCGTGAATTGATCTTTAATGAATGCCAGCGATTCGGCCAAAGCGTCGAAAAACTCGCGCCCCCTCAGGTCGATCACGAGCGCTACCTTGCCGATCTTACCGTTCGATTGATCAATCAGCTCGGCGAACTTCGGAATGAGCACAGGCGGCAGGTTGTCGACGCAGAAGAAGCCAAGATCCTCGAGGCTCTGAACAGCTATCGTTTTGCCCGCGCCAGACATTCCTGTAATAATGACAAGCTTCGCAACTGTAACTGCCGTCTCCATGAGTACAACCTCCTTAAAGGTTTTGCGAATGCAAAACCTACTTCGCAAAGCGTAAACGGCTTGCCGAGCATATGATTGGCTAGCTCGTTTCGCGGTGAATGATAAGCCAATAAATAAAAATCAAAATTATTTACTCTTATCATTTAAGCATAAGCTAAGGTTTTGCGAATGCAAAA
>NZ_JBANSP010000028.1:0-68371 GCF_037167145.1 Paenibacillus sp. YIM B09110
CGTGCACGATTACATCAAAGAGCGAACCATTAAAATAGGCCGCTGCATCGTTGAAACGAAGCATACGGTGCGAACGATCGCCAAAGAGTTCGGTGTGTCCAAGAGTACGGTGCATAAGGATTTGACCGAACGGCTGCCGGAAATCAACCCCGACCTGGCAGACCAGGTTAAGCACATTCTCGAGTATCACAAATCGATTAGGCATTTAAGAGGAGGCGAAGCGACCAAAATCAAATACAAAAAAACGAGCTCCAAGAAGCGTGAAGTCATTGCCGCGGGCAAGGTGTAATCAAATAATAGGTTTGTCGACATGTGCTGACACAGTAAGAAAATTTTTCATCGATTTGTAGAGGAATTTCGACCTTTTTGGCGAATAATGTACACTAGCGGTTTCTCTGTCAAGAGGGACTAAACGTACGTTATGTAAACATTATTCGTTGGGGGACTTAAGCCTTATGCTGAGCAAGGATATCGGGATTGATCTTGGAACAGCCAATGTTTCGATTCATGTGAAAGGAAGAGGCGTTGTGCTCGATGAGCCGTCTGTCGTTGCAATCGAGAGCGACACGAAACGCGTGCTTGCCGTAGGCGAGGAGGCACATCGTATGGTGGGCCGCACGCCGGGCAATATCATTGCGATTCGGCCGCTGAGAGATGGCGTTATCGCTGACTTCGAAATTACGGAAATTATGCTGAAAGCGTTTATTGACCGTGTAGAAGGCCGCAAGTGGTTCAGCCGTCCTCGCATTCTAATCTGTGCGCCGACGAATATTACGTCGGTTGAGCAGAAGGCGATTCGCGAGGCGGCAGAACGCAGCGGCGCGAAGGAAGTTTTCTTGGAAGAAGAGCCGAAGGCTGCTGCTATAGGGGCTGGAATGGATATATTCCAGCCTAGCGGCAATATGGTCGTGGACATTGGCGGGGGTACGACGGATGTAGCCGTTCTTTCTATGGGCGACGTCGTTACCGCCTCTTCGATTAAAGTCGCAGGGGACAAGTTCGATGACGCTATCATGAAATATATTAAGAGCAAGTACAAGCTTCTGATCGGCGAGAGAACAAGCGAGGATATTAAGATCAAGATTGGGACGGTATTCGAGGACGGACGCCGTGACGAGATCGATATTCGCGGACGCGACATGGTGTCGGGTCTGCCGCTTACGGTTACAATCCGCTCGAACGAGGTTCGCGAAGCGCTATGGGATCCGGTGATGTCGATCGTATCGGCAGCGAAGTCGGTACTCGAGCGTACGCCGCCGGAGCTGTCCGCTGATATTATCGACCGCGGTGTCATCCTGACAGGCGGCGGCGCATTATTGGACGGGCTCGATGCCCTGCTCGCAGAGGAACTGAAGGTTCCGGTGCTAATTGCTGAGGATCCGATGCATTGCGTCGTGAAGGGTACGGGTATTCTGCTCGATCACTTGGACAAGCTCGGGAAAAAAGTAAGGTGATGTTGCGGCTTTCATGTAGTTTGCGCGGGTAGGGAGCCATAGGGGAGCGAGCCGAGGCGCAAATGAGTCAAAGGTCGCATAGACATGCTATTCAGCCTGCCTTGCTTTCGACCGATAATATATAGAGGTACTGGGATTGAAAGCCACGAGGAGGTTACAATCGTGTTAAGAGGACTATATACCGCAGCTGCCGGCATGATTGCGCAGCAACGCAGACATGATACGGTAACGAATAATATATCGAATATCAATACGCCGGGCTATAAGCAGACGAATTCGGTGTCGCGCGCTTTTCCTGAGATGCTCTTGTCGCTTACGGGCGTTGAGCCGAAGGACCAAATGAAGATCGGCAAGCTAACGAGCGGCGTATTCGCCGAGGAGAGCTTATCGATTCATTTGCAAGGCGATCTTACGCAGACGAATAATGCTTCTGACTTCGCCCTTATCTCGAATATCGATGTGCCTGGACTTGTGTTCGATGCATCCGGCAAGTCGGTTAGCGAAGACGGCCAAGTGACGTTCCAGCCGCAAGCGTTCTTCACCGTTCAGAACGCGAATGGAGAAGTGCGCTATACGCGCGGAGGCAAGTTCACATTGACGGAAGACGGCTTCCTCATGACGACCGATGGCTCTAGCGTACTTGGAGCGAACGGTCAGCCTATCCAATTTCCGGTCGGGACAAGCCTTGAGAATCTGATGTTGACCGACGATCAGCGGTTCTTAGATCCCCAAGGCATCGATCGGGGGCAGCTCCTCATCACGCGCGTAGATAATCCGAACGAGCTTGTGCGCGACGGCAACGGCAACTTCCGCTTCGAAGGCGAAGACGGCAATGCCCGCGCAATCGATGCAGGCGAGAGGATCGAAGTAAGACAAGGCTACGTCGAACGCTCCAACGTCGACGCTGCGCAAGCTTCAGTCGATTTGATGGCTGCGCTTCGCGCTTACGAAGCGAACCAGAAGGTTATTCAATTTTACGATCAAAGCTTAGGCAAAGCGGTAACAGAGATTGGCCGTGTCTAATCGATAACGAGATAACGTCAGGAGGCTTAGCATGAACGGTTCAATGATTAATGCGATGGTGTCGATGAACGGGCTGCAGCAGAAGCTCGACTTGCTCGCCGATAATATAGCGAATGCGAATACAGTGGGCTATAAGAAGAAGGAAGCGACGTTCGAGGATTTGCTCACGAACGTGAGAAGACAGCCGGAAGCGTTCAATCAGCCGGGCAGGCTGTCGCCGATGAACTTCAACCAAGGCTGGGGTTCGCATATGACGATGGTGCAGCCGAATTTGTCGCAAGGACCGGTTAAAGCGACGGATAAAGAGACTGACCTTGCCATTGAAGGAAATGCCTTATTCGAGGTCGAAGTCGATGCGGCAGGCAACCGTGCGTATACACGCAACGGCGCCTTCCAGTTGACGCCTAACGCAAACGGTGATACCATACTGGCAACGGAAGACGGATATCCTGTAGTCGGAAGAGTCCGGGATCAGACGGGCGCTCTCGTAGACGGTCAGATCGTCGTACCGCAAGGCTACAGCCTGCGCGTCAATCCGGATGGCACTGTGCTTGGCGTTTCGTCCGAGCAGACGATCGAGCTTGGCAGCGTGAAGCTGCTGCAAGCGACACGTCCTGCGGCGTTGACGGCGGTGGCGGACAATCTGTTCATTATCGCCGATGGAATCGACGAAGGAGACGTTGTTCAGCTTGTCGTGCCTGGCAGCGATAATGGCGTTACTGTTAACCAAGGTTATTTGGAGCAATCCAATGTCGAAATGACGGATGAGATTACGGAGCTTATTAGTGTGCAGCGCGCTTACCAGCTGGCTGCGCGGGCGCTCTCGTCCAGTGATACGATGATGGGACTTGCAAACAGTTTGCGCGCATAAGGATAGGATGATGGTGAATGAGTATGGCCGATGAACGAGTCGAGAATAGCAATAGGGGCGAAGGAGAAGATCCCCCGAAGCGAGACGGCTCGAAGACGAAGGCTAAAGCTAAGAAGCAGCGATCCAAAGGCGCGAATATCACTTTATGGATTTTGCGAAAGAGCATCGTACCGGTCATTATGGTCATTATGCTCATTGTAGGCCTGTACGCCGGTTATGTCGTACTTGGCAAGCAGCCGGAGGATGAAGTATTCAGTTGGTCGACTTGGCAGCATCTATACGATTTGGTGTTTGCCGATTCGTAAGGGTGTACGACGCATTTGCTCGTACGAATAAGCATATGAGATCATGCTCTTGCAGGAGCGACTGCTGAGCGTGATCTTTTTTTTGTGTGGAATTTCAGGGGAAGGCGGTATGGTGGAGAAGATGAACCAATCGCGTGCAAAATGGTACTGGGGCGCTGTCGCTGTCCTATTCATAGTAGGCGCATTTCTGCGCTTCGACTTTGTCGCATCGTCGACGCACAGCATGAAAAACCATGATACGAAGTATTACAATCTAATGGTTCAACAGTTGCTGGAGAAAGGCGTTTACGCCTATAAGGAAGATCAGCCGAATGCGAAGGTGACGCCGGGTTTTCCGCTCTTCCTGGCGGGGATCTATAAAGCGGTCGATTATAAGAAGCATGATCCTTTTCCTTATGTCAGATACATACAAGTTATCTTAAGTCTTGCTACGATGGCGTTATTGTTCCAACTAGCCTATCGGCAGCTAGGAAGAGCGCAAGCGCTCATTGCTTTGCTGCTGGCGGCAGTCTACCCGCCATTCGTCTATGCGAACGGAGCGATACTAACCGAAGTGCTGGCGACGTTCCTGCTCGCGCTGTACGTTACGCTGCAGTTGCACTCCTACGAGAAGTTGTCGCTTCCATGGGCGCTTGCGGCAGGTACCGTGCTCGGGGCGCTCGTGCTTACGCGTCCGGAATTTCTGCCGGTTGCGCTGTTGTTCGTTGTATTCTACGGCTGGAAGCTGAAGCAAAGCCGCAAGAAGGTACTGACCGTCTTCGGTGTGACGATGCTTGTATTCGCCGTGCTCATGAGTCCGTGGTGGATTCGCAATATGGTGACGTTCGATAAGTTTATTTTGCTGTCAACGATGGAAAATCCGTTGTATGCCGGCACGTTCGAATACAAGAACTATGAGAATACGATTGTTCCGATTCATGCGAAAGCGGAAGATTCACAGACGGAAGTCGCAAAGGAGCGTATTATATACGGCTTCAAGCATTATCCGCTGACCTTCCTCGGCTGGTATACGGTCGGCAAGTTGGTCTATCTGTACGGCCCGGTCTATACGGGAACTGGGCATGATCCATGGTATACGATTATACCCATGAACGGCTTGCCGCTGCACTTCCTCATTATGCTGCTCGGGGCGCTGGGAACGATCTATGCGCTGCTGCGGTATAAGCGTTCGCAGCCGCTGCTGATCTTCATAGCGCTGTTGGTCGTCTCGATGACTGCGCTGAGACTAATCTACGTCGCGGAGGCGAGGTATACGTTCACCTTGATCCCGCTTATCCTGCTGCTGACCGCAGACACCGGGAAACAGCTGTACGACTGGTTCGTTATGAAATACAGCAAGCGGAGTAAAGCGGCCGCTTCAATAGATGCATAGCTTAACCTTAACAACAAAGCCCTTTCAGCTTCCGTGACCGGAAGTGAAAGGGCTTTGTTCATTTAGAGGCTTCTATTTAACGCTAACGCGTATGGTAATCGTTTTGCCGCCAAAGCTTGCTTTGATCGTCGATGTGCCTTTGCTTACCGCTGTAATCTTGCCGTCGGTTACTGTAGCTACGCTTGGTTTGGAGCTCGTCCATATCGCGCTGGCCGTTGCATTAACCGGGCTGCCCGTTGTGTAGTTCGCCGTTAACGTTATAGCGAACGCTGCGCCAGGGCTGAGCGATACCGTCTTAGACGACACCGAGAGCGACTTCAGCTTAGGGGTAACGACTAGGGCGATCTCAACTTTCTTGCCTTGGTAAGACCCGGATACTTTGCCGCTGCCAACGGCTATGGCTTTAACGGAGCTGCCGTTAACGGATGCGATTGTATCGGGATTGACCTCCCAGTTCATTTTGGAACCGAGAGAGATTTTTTTGCCGTCTTTGTAATAGCCGGTTACTTTAATCGACTTCGAGCGTCCCGGATTGAGCGCGAGAGAGGTAGGCTCTACGACGAACTTAACGATTTCCTCTTCAATTCGAACTTTTACGGTTATCGTTTTGTTCAAGTACGTGCCAGTCAGGGAAACGGTAGAAGCTTCAAGACCTTTAACGGTCTCAGCCTTCAATACGATATTGTCGGACGTTGTCTTCCACTTTATGGACTTCGTTACGTCCTCTTCTTCGCCGTCTTCATTAACGACGGTTACGCTTGGCAATGCCGTTTCCTTGCCGATAATAACACTCATTTCCTTCGTGCTTGCAATGAGCTTAAGCGGTTTGACGTGCACTGTCAGCTTGGCTTCTACTTTCAAACCTTGCACGGTGCCGGTCAGAACGGTTTCGCCGATTGCGACTGCTGTCCATTTACCGTCCTTGATCGTAGCGATTTCCTCATCGGAAGAAGTCCATTTCACAAGTTTGCTGACATCGGTTTCCGTGCCGTCGAAGATCGTAGCGGTTACTTTTGGAAGCTCGGCGCTATCGGAGATGAATCCGTCGATTTCCTTTGTCTCCGTCTTCACCGCATTGATGCTGGCATATACGGTTACTTCGATGCTGCGACTTACGCCTTTGTGTGATGCTGTGATTTTCGTTGTACCAACGCCTTTAGGTGTAACAACACCGTTATTAACGGTAGCAACGATTACGTTGGACGATGTCCATGTCGCTTCTGTAGTTACGGGTTTCGATACGTTCTGGTTCGTCAGCACCTCAGCCATGATTGGGAGGTCACCGTCCTGAAGGAACATATGATATTCCTTCTCTGGCGTCAGCTTAATTGATTGATAAGCTGCACGAACAACGACTTCGATGGAAGTGGTTACGCCGAGATACGAGACGGTGATTGTTGCTTTGCCTGCGCTAACTGGCGTAATGGAGCCTTTATCAACCGTTGCGATGGCTGTGCTGGAGCTGGTCCATTTTGCTTTGTCGGTTACTGGATCTGTATCGAGAGTATCTTTGTCTGTTACTGTAGCTGTCAGCTTCGTATCATCGGTCCCGATTTCAAGCTCAAGAAGACCAGATTTGTTAAGCTCGATCGACTTGTAAGGGGAGGAGACGGTCAGTACGACCGAATCGCTTTTTCCTTTGTACTTTGCGGTAATCGTCGTCGAACCTGTACCGACTAGGGTAATCGTGCCGTCAACGACGGTTGCGGCCGCCGTGTTAGAAGAGGACCAAGTGGCTTCGGATGAAATATTTACGCCATCGTCGTTGCCTTTGGTGCCTTCGAGTCTATAAATGAGCGTTTCGCCTAATTTAATTTCTTGCGTGGATGGAATATCATTTTCGCCTTTGGAATCCCTCAGCGTTACTTCATCGTATACATAGTCAGACGTTGCTTTGATGCTGACCGTATATCCGCTATAAGTTGCTGTAATCGTTGCAGTCCCTTTGCCGAGACCGGTAAGGACGCCGCTTTCAACCTTTACGATTGAGGCGCTTGACGACTTCCATGTTGCGCTTGAAGTAACATTCTTCTTCGTTGTGCTGCCGGAGACCGAAGCAAACAACGTGACGTTGATTTTATCCGACTCGACCTTTAGATCAAGGGAATTGGTGCTGCTATTGAAATCCGAGGCGTCATAATCGAATTCGATTCCGGTTACGGTATCCTCCGCCGCATAAGCGATTCCTGTCATTGAGGTAGCAATAAGCATAAGTGCCAGAGTAGCGGCAAGCCATTTTCGCGCCTGCATGAACGACAAGTTCCATTGTAAACGTAAATTCACTGCATCCCGTTCCTTTCTGCTTCATTAATATTAGTGTCTTCTACTATTAACGGCTAGAAAAGGCTGGAAATGAAGATAAAAAGGGCAACTTATTTCAAATGGGTACAGAGAACTACAACATTTTATAGGGATGCAGCACATTCTTCTGTCAAGGTAGACGCATGCGCAGTTTTCATTTGCATATGGTAGTTGTATAATAGTTGGGAGCCGAGGCGAAAGTCAGGAATAGGCAAAGGAGTGTGACCGTTTGAATCTGCCGAATCTATTAACCTCATTACGCTTTGTGTTAATTCCGGTGTACATAGGTGTATTCTCAAGCGGTTATATGATCCCAGCCTTTCTGATTATGGTTGCCGCCGGTATTACCGATATTTTGGACGGCTACATCGCTCGTAAGAGCGGACAAGTGACAACGGTTGGCATTATGCTTGATCCGCTGGCCGATAAGCTTATGCTCATAACAGTCATCTTATCGCTGTTGCTGGCAGACATGATTTCATTGTCTGCGGCTGGAGCGATGTTTTTGCGCGATTTGGGCATGATAGCGGGAGGCATGTTTTATCATTTTCGGGGCAAGAAGACCGTGCCGGCCAACTGGATGGGGAAACTGACGACGATATTATTTTATTCAGCCATCATGTTTATTTTCTTCGATGCATCGTTTGCAAAGTCGTATCTTTGGGCGGTCATCGCGTTCTCATTTATTACTTCCTTTATGTATATCGCATTATTCAAGGCGCTAAATAAGCCGGAAGTCGATGTGATTGGTAAACAGGAAGGTGAGCCGGAGAAAAAAGAAGCTTGACCAAAGACGCTTCAGGTCTCCTAGTCAAGCTCCCTTATCTTAACCTCCACGAACTGCAGTTTCATGAAGGATAAGTATAGTTTCAGTTAAAATAACTTTTTTTATACTAGTGAACTTTGCGAAAGGGGTATTGTTTAACATGCTCGATATTAATCAAATCCAAGAAATTATTCCGCACCGCCCTCCATTCCTGCTCGTCGACCGTATTTTGGAGGTTGAACCGGGCGTAAAGGCCGTCGGACTCAAAAACGTAACGATGAACGAACCCTTTTTTGTAGGGCACTTCCCAGGTTATCCGGTTATGCCGGGCGTGTTAATCGTGGAGGCGCTTGCGCAAGTAGGCTCGGTTGCGATGCTTATGGTTGAAGCGAACCGCGGCAAGCTTGGATTCTTCGCCGGCATAGACGGCTTCCGTTTCCGCGACCAAGTGAAGCCTGGCGATACGCTTATTCTAGAGGTAGAGATTACGCGCCTCAAAGGACCGATCGGCAAAGGAAAAGCGACTGCAAAAGTTGGTGACAAGGTAGTAGCCGAAGGCGAGCTTATGTTTGCTTTGTCCGATCGTACTTAATCATTTGTTGCACACGTAGGCTGGATTAGATTTTCAAAGATACGAAGAAAGAGGTTGAATATATGACTCAATCATCCCTGAACACGGCTGCGGCCAAATATGAAGCATGGTTAAATGATCCGCTCATCGACGAAGCAACGAAGGCGGAGCTTCGCGGCATCGCTGGCGACGAGAAGGAAATTACGGATCGTTTCTATCGCGATCTTGAATTTGGGACAGGCGGCTTGCGCGGGGTTATGGGTGCAGGGACTAACCGTTTGAATGCTTATACCGTCGGCAAAGCGACGCAAGGCCTGGCGAACTGGCTGCTTGCCAATGAAAGCGCTGAGAGCGGCAAACCTTCGGTCGTTATAGCTCATGACTCCCGCAATCTGTCGCCTGAATTCGCGCTGGATTCGGCGCTTGTGCTTGCGGCTAACGGCATTACGACGTATTTATTCGAAGGGCTGCGTCCTACGCCGCAATTGTCTTTTGCGGTTCGCGCGTTGAACGCGGCGAGCGGCATTGTTATTACGGCAAGCCATAACCCTCCTGAATATAACGGCTACAAGGCATACGGTGCAGACGGTTGTCAGCTTATTCCGGAGGAAGCAGAGCAAGTTATCGCTTCGATCGGCCATATCGTAGACCTCGGTGAGATCAAACGCATAAGCCGCGAGGAAGCGGAAGCTCAAGGTTTGCTCCGCTGGTTGGGCGCTGATGCGGATCAACAATTCATTGATACGGTTGCAGCGCAAAGCTTGAATGGCGAGCTGCTGAAAGGCGAGATCGGCGAGAAGTTTGGCGTCGTGTTCACGCCGTTGCACGGAACAGGAAACATGCCTGTTCGTGAGGTGCTGAAGCAAGCGGGCTTCCGCAACGTTCATATCGTACCCGAACAGGAGCAGCCTGATGGTTACTTCAGTACGGTGAAGTCGCCGAATCCCGAGGAACGCGAAGCATTCACGCTGGCGATTGCCCTCGCGAAGGAGACTGGCGCCGACATCATTATCGGTACGGACCCGGATGCGGACCGCATGGGCGCCGTCGTGAAAAACAACGAAGGCGAATACGTCGTGCTAACAGGCAATCAATCGGGCGCTTTGATGGTTCATTACGTGCTGAGCCAACTGCAAGAGCGTGGCAAGCTTCCGGCTAATGGCGTCGTTGTGAAGACGATCGTCACGAGCGAGATGGGTGCGGACATCGCATTGTCCTATGGTGTTGCGGTTGAAAATACACTTACAGGGTTCAAATATATCGGCGAGAAAATGACGCGTTACGAGCAAACCGGCGAACGTGCATTTCTATTCGGCTATGAGGAAAGCTACGGCTATCTGACGGGCACATATGCGCGCGATAAGGATGCGATTGTCGCCTCGCTGTTGATCTGTGAAGCGGCTGCTTATTATAGCAGCAAAGGGAAAACTTTATACGATGTGCTGCTTGAGCTGTATGCGCAGCACGGTGTGTACTTGGAGGGATTGGAATCCCGCACGCTTAAGGGATTTGACGGTGTTCAGCAGATCGCAGCGATCATGGACGACTGGCGTCAGAATCCGCCTGCCGAGATCGGCGGCGTGAAGGTTGAACGGGTGCTTGACTACGCGGGAGGCCTTGACGGACTTCGTCCGGAAAACGTGCTGAAGTATCTTCGTGCGGACGGATCGTGGTTCTGCTTGCGTCCATCGGGTACCGAGCCGAAAATAAAAGTTTATTTCGCGGTCAAAGGTGAATCGACGGCTGCGGCTGCAGAGTCGCTTCAAGCGTTGAAGAATGCCGTTATGGCGCGTGTTGACAGCAAAGCCTAGACTGGAAACTGTAATTTAGAACGGAGGAGTTTCGTGCTTTTACGATGGCAGCAATGGAATCGGCACGCGAAGATATGGCTATGGGTCATTACGCTGATTGGCGTAGCGGCGGCTATGCCGCTTGGCTTGGTTCGGATGGATATGGAAAAGACGTCGAAGAATATTGAGTATGTATTCGACTATCGCGATATTATTGAAGTATCGGAGCTGCAATCGAAGCCTCGGGAGTTCATGAAGGAGAAGCTCGAGCTGCTGAAGGATTCAGGCATCACGACGATGGCTGTCTATGAGAGCAGCTTGAAGGAGCTCGTACAGTCGGGCAGACTGATGTACTTCAGCGCCCGCGATGCGGCGTTGCTGCAAGGAAAGTTCGAGGCTACCGGACAAAATTATACGTACGTTTTGTTTAACGGCAAGGAAGAGGAAGAGAAGATCGGACCAATCGTGCGCGAGGCGTTCGATCGCGCCGAGGCTGTCTACCGCGAGTGGTCCTACGAGGGGCGAAACGGTCTTGTGATCGAGATGCCTGTCGGGGAAGCGGTCATGAAGGTCATGGATTTTGACCCAATGGCGATGGAAGAGCTGAACGGCATGGGCTTTAAGATTTTGCCGCGCTTCTCGGACCGGATTCAGCCCTATGATGCAGAGGCTCTGGACAAGCTTCTCGGTCAAATGAAGGAATATGGCGTGACACGCGTATTATTCGATGGCGATAAAGTCAAAGGAGCATCCGATAAAGCGAATCTACATAGCTTCTCTGAGCTTCTGAACAACTATGGCATGGGTATCGCCGCTATCGAGAATTTGAAAAAGCCGCAAAAAGGGATTAATACATTAGCGTACGATACAGACTATAACGTAGTGCGACTCTACTCGCTATCCGCAGGTGACGGAATGACGATGACGCCGGAGGGGATAGCGGACCGTTTCCTCTTGGCGGCGAAGGATCGCAATATTCGGATGTTCTTCTTGAACGGCATGGTACAGGCCAATACGGACAAGGGCAAATTCGTTCATAACTTGGATAAAATAAGCCAAGCGCTGCGCGGGGATAATGGAGCCGTTGCCAAACTTGCTGAGCACGGTTTCACGCCAGGCGAGCCGCAGCCGTTCGATTACGAGCAGCCGTCATGGGCGAAGCCGCTTCGCGGCGTTGTAGCGCTGGGAGCAATTGCGCTTATTGCGCTTGTTGTCGGTACATTCGTACCGGGCGTCAACATTCCGGTATTCCTGCTCGGACTAGTCGGCAGCGCAGGCTTGTACAAGCTGAACAGCTCGACGATGGAGCAGGCGCTCGCGCTCGGCGCGGCTATCGCTGCGCCGACGCTGGCACTCATTTGGGCAATGAATCGCATCACGTCAAGAACTGTTGGCGATCGGCGTATCGTTGGAGGCGAAGATTGGTCGGTTGGCAGAAGCCAAGCGTCCCTTGCAGCGGACGAAGCGGCTGCAGGCGGGAAGAATGGCCGCTTGAACTGGCTGTTCGCTGCTCCGTCCGTAGGCAAACGTCTTGGACTGGCGATCAATTGGTTCGTAGTAACGGCATTAATTTCACTTATTGCCGTTCCGCTTGTGTTCGGCTTATTGAACAATATTACGTACAATCTTGTATTGGAACAATTCCGCGGCGTTAGCGTATTGCATCTTGCGCCAATTGCGCTTGTTGCGATCTACGTCGTGCTTTATACAGGCCATGCGAAGCTGTTCAATATTCGCAAGCTGCTTGCGCAGCCTATTACGCTTACATGGGTTGTTCTCGTCGCTGTTATCGGCCTAGTCGGTTATTATTATTTGTCGCGTACAGGCAATGCTGGATCGGTAACGCCGATAGAGCTTGTGATTCGCAATTTCCTGGAGCAGACGTTCGGCGTAAGGCCGCGCTTTAAGGAGTTCCTGTTGTCGCACCCGCTCTTCCTGCTCGGACTGTTCTTATCGCTCCGTTATCGCGCGGCATGGCTGCTCGTTATCGTAGGCTCAATCGGCCAATTGTCGATGGTTGACACGTTCGCGCATCTGCATACGCCGCTTTATATTTCGGCTATCCGCGTTCTGCTTGGACTAGGCACGGGAGCGATTATCGGCTGCATTCTTATTGTTGCTTGGCTGATTGTGGAGGGAGTTTTGAAGAAATGGGCACCGGTTCTCATACGCAAGTATATCAAATAGCGATCTCCGGCTATTATGGCTTCCATAATAGCGGCGACGAGGCGGTGCTGCTCTCGATTCTGCTGGCGCTTGAGGCGGAAGGCAAGGCGCAGGGCGTAACGATCAAGCCGATCGTGCTGTCGGGTGACCCGGAGTGGACGAGCAAGACATACGGAGTTGAAGCGGCGCATCGGATGCGTCCGGCGGACGTGCTGAAGACGCTCCGCCGCTGCGACGGGCTCATTAGCGGCGGCGGCAGCTTGCTCCAGGATGCAACGGGGACGAAGACGATTCCGTATTATACGGGAATCATGAAGCTTGCCCAGCTTCTGGGCAAGCCCACGTTCGCGTATGCGCAGGGTATCGGCCCGGTGAACCGCCGATGGATGGATCCGTTGATCCGCCATGTGATGAAGCGGAGCAAGTATGTTTCGGTGCGGGACGCCGAATCCGCCGCTTTGCTTGGGCGGATCGGGGTCCCTGCGGGCCGGATCGAAGTAGTACCCGATCCGGTGATGGGCTTGCCGCTGCCGGCCGCTGAGGCGGCAGCGATCCTCGGCGCGAGCGAGACGCCGCCGATCATCGGCGTCTCGCTGCGCCGCTGGCGCAGCGACGGCGCGGATCTCTCGCGCGCCGTCGAGGCGCTGGTCGCGCTGTCGCACCGCCGGCCTGTGCGGCTGCGCTTCTTGCCGTTCCACACCCCCTCCGACTTAGAAACGTCGGAGCAGGTGATGGAACGGCTGCGCGGCCGGCTCGGCGACGGCAGTTCCGCCGAGCTGGCCGCTCCCGGCGACCATCCGCAGCAGATGCTGCTTGAGGTCAGCCGGTGCGACGCGCTGCTGGGCATGCGCCTGCACGCGCTTATCTATGCCGCAGGCCAGCGCATTCCGATGCTCGGCCTGTCCTACGATCCTAAGATCGATCAATTCCTGAATCGACTCGGCCTAACGCCGATCGGTACGACTGAGCAGCTGGACGCAGAGGCTTTCGCCGATGCGGCATGTCTGCTGCTCGACCAGCGTGGACAGTGGCAGGACAAGCATAAGCGCGCAATCGACCAATTAGTGGAACAATCGCAAAAACCGGCGCAACAAATCGTGCATTTCTTGCGTCATACTATATCGAGGTGACTTCCTCATGTCGAATAATCATCCAACCGTGCCGATTTATGGCATACCGTTCTCGAAACTGAATTTGGACGAGACGGTTCGTTTACTTACAACAGCTATTGAGGCAAGAAAACCTACGCATGTCATTACGGCTAATCCGATCATGATTATGGCAGCGGTGGACGATCCGAATTATGCGCGGATGATGCTGAAGGCTGATTTAATCGTTCCAGACGGCGCCGGAGTTGTGTGGGCGGCGAAGCACGTCGGAAATCCGGTTGCTGAGCGAGTAACAGGCATCGAGCTGCTAAGCAAGCTAATGGAGCAAGGCGAGAAACGCCACTGGAAGGTGTACTTGCTCGGTACGACGCAGGAAATTATTGAAGCGGCGGCCGAGAAGCTGCAGTTGCAGTATCCGCAGGTAAGGATCGCAGGCTGCCGCAACGGCTTCTTCACAGCCGAGCAGGACGATGAAGTGATTGCCGAGATCCGGCAAGCGGCGCCCGATATGTTATTCGTAGCGCGCGGCGCGGACACGCAAGAGCCTTGGATCGTCAAGCATAAGAAAAGCTTGAACGTACCCCTCATAATGGGTGTCGGCGGAAGCTTCGACGTTATATCCGGCAGATTAAAACGTGCGCCAATTATTTTCCAGAAGCTTCGTCTCGAATGGTTGTATCGCCTGCTGCAAGAGCCGAAACGTTACAAAAGAATGCTTGTTTTGCCGAAATTCGTCGTGAAAGTGCTTCGCGACAAAGAAAAAGTGACAAAACCTTAACTTACACCGCGAATATGTAGTGAAAACCGTGAAAATCGGTTGAAAACGGGATTGGAGTTTCTTTTTCAATCGGAGTATAATTCACTTCGGTACATGCGTAAACGCAAATCATCGTCCTTTGACGGCGAGAATGACGTTACACGCAGGAAATATAGGGCTGCTTGTTAATGAGCGTCTTATATTTGAAGAAAAGGGGAGTTGCACAAAATGCCAGTAGGCTTGCTGTACACGATAGGATTCATCATCTCTCTTGTATTAGCGCTTGTTATGACGCCGCTCGTGAAGAAACTTGCGTTCAAAGTCGGCGCAATCGATAAACCGAATCACCGCAAGGTACATACGCGCATTATGCCGCGTCTTGGCGGGTTAGCTATTTATATTGCATTTGTAGGGGGATTCTTCTTATTGTCCCCATTGTTGCCTGACGGCTTGCTTCGCCCGAGCGACATGAAGCTGATTAACGCGCTGCTTGTCGGCGGGACAATCATTATTGTGCTTGGCGCTCTAGACGACCGTTTCGAGCTTTCGGCTAAGGTAAAGCTAGTCGGCCAGATTGCCGCAGCTTCCGTTGTCGTATTCGGCTTCGGCGTGAAGATCGATCTGCTGAACATTCCGTTCGGCGAGACGATGCAGCCAATCGCTCATTGGATCGCGATTCCGATTACGATTCTATGGATCGTTGGCGTTACGAACGCGATTAACTTGATCGATGGCTTGGACGGGCTTGCCGCGGGCGTATCGGGTATCGCCATTGCGACGATCGTAGTCATGGCATCGCTGATGGGCTTCCAGCCAATCATCCTGCTTAGTACGCTGCTGCTTGGCGGCATCGTCGGTTTTCTTGTGTTCAACTTCCATCCTGCGAAAATATTCATGGGAGATTCCGGCTCGCTGTTCCTAGGATTCAGCTTGGCGACACTCTCCATGCTTGGCTTCAAGCAGGTTACGATCGTATCCTTCGTTACGCCGCTGCTAATTATCGGCGTTCCGCTCTCGGACACGTTCTTCGCAATCATTCGCCGCTGGGTGAACAAGCGCCCTGTATTCGCGCCGGACAAAGGACACTTGCATCACCGTCTGCGCGATCTTGGCTTCAGCCACCGCAAGACCGTCCTCATTATTTGGGGCGTAGCCGCTATCTTCGGCGGACTTGCGATCGTGCAATCGGCTGTCGTGCAATCGAGCGCGGCCAACTGGATTACATTCGCCGTCATTTGCTTGCTAATGTTCTTCCTCCAGATCGGTGCGGAGGTTACCGGGATCGTGGACAAGACGCGCAGACCGCTTATTAACCTGTTAAACCGTATATTCCTGCGGACCAAGGTTAACGCGGAATCGCGTTCGAAATAAATTAATATTCATTTATGCATTCGCTCCGAGTCTCTTATACCAAGAGGCTCGGAGCTTTTTTCTGTGAGTGAAGCTTATAAACCATATGGCACATCGTTCGTATGAATGGATTTCATCCAATCAAATAGCGAGAATAATCCGTTTCGTACTATTTGAATGGATTTTGTACAGGCTAATGAGCAGATATAGGCGGTATGGTGTGTAGTTAGGCGATTAGGTTGGATGTTTTCCACTCAAACGCACCAAATTCGTAGCAATGATCCTTTTCATTGGACAAAATCCAATCAAACGGCAACAGCGAGCTCGAAATGAAGGCGGAGGTTACCAAGTTGGTCTATCAATCACTTTGTTGTGGAAGTAACTTTAATGTGCGGGTTGCGACTGAGAATGTTCGTGAATGTTTAGTTGCCATGATTACTTGTCATATTTGGAAATTGATGTTTAACCTAAACTTTGGCCGCGGTCTGTCCGATATATACGTTACATCTAACTTTAAAGGACAGAAGTAGAGGAGGCTTATCGTGTTAAAAAAAATTACAGCAGTTTTGATGATGCTGGCCCTCGTCCTCCAGGTACTGCCGCCGTACAGCGGTAATAACGTATCTGCCGCGACGGGAAGCTTTAGCTTTTCCAACGAATCCGACGTATCGAATGCACCGCGCATTACGACTGAGCCGCGCGTAACGCTGACAGGCTCAATCAGCAACGTTAATGGAGCGACAGTTTCGTACGACGTTGTCCAAATCATTAACAACAGAGGCGACAATGATCCCTCTAACGACCAGATCGGTTCGAAACGCGAGAACGTGACGAGCAATATCTACATCAACGGATTTAACATTCAAGTATACAACATCGAGCTTTTCCCGGGCCTTAACCGCATTACGTTCAAAGGCGTACAAGGCGGCGGGGAAGTGACGAACTCTATCTATATCAATTACCACAATGCGCCTGTATTTTATGACCTTGTTGCCCAGTTGGACGGTAACCGTTTTACCGTTGAAGAGAATGGCACGACCGTAGTCCACTCGACCAACTCGACAGGCAAAACTTCGGCTGATATCAGCTTGACTGGTTTTGCGCCGAACGCTCAGTCCGTAACGGTTATTACGAACAACAGCAGTAAGACGTACAATGTCAGCAGCTCTAATAATTATCAATTCGCAGCATCCCCGATTAACGTCCAGCAAGGTAAGAACCTTGTTACGATCCGCGTTAAGAATGCCGATCAGACGATCGAAACGACACGCGAGATCGCATTTTATAACGGGAATGTAACGTTCTATGATGTGAACCTGGAGGAAACAGTAGGCACTCCAGCGGTAACAAATAAAGTAGCACTTGAGTATAACCCTAATTTTTCGGCAGAAGATCCTGCTGCAGTCATGGTTACTGGTAAGGTTATCGTACCGAACTTTCTGAAGGACGATTCTGTGCCGACAGATGGCATTCTAGAGCCGCATCCGGATCCTAATACCGAGATTGAGATCAGTTCTACATCTACACAGACAGGTACAACAACCTCAACATTTAACGGATCTGTTTATACGGTAAGTCCGTCATTGCCTGTAGGGCAGAATGACGATGCATTCTTTGTCTATGAATTCAAAACGCCATTAAGCACGTTTACCGGTGGAACACCAGTATTCGACGATCAATATACGTTGAAGCTTACCGCCGTGAACGAGAAGAGAAGGGCGCAAAGCTTGCCATACAACGAGGGAACAGGCAACATGTCGTTCTCGCTGCGTGACGGAGGGCAAGAATATATCGAACAAATCAATTATTTGACCGGATATACCAAAGACAAGCCATTCGAGAACTTGACCGGATCGGCACTTGACGGAATCAATTTATTTAGTATTCCATTTGCAATGGAAGTTTTAATCGCGAATCCGGATATCGCTGCTCCAACAGCTGAATTAGCTACGGTTACCGGCGTCACAAGTATTACAGGAGCTACCGATTCGAACTATATTGCTGCTCCAACAGTTGATAAATTCGAGAACCAATCCGAGCTGCTCACGTCAAAGTTTGTTTATCGTGATGTGAACGGCGTTTCGAAGCTTTTCAAGCGTGAAGTTATCATCTTCAAGAAACTTCCTTTTGAAGGAACGCAAACCATTCAGCTTGATGTTGGCGGAGTGAAGAAATCCGTTACATTCACGATGTTATTTGGACCGTTCACAAGCTACCAGACGATATTTGACAATATGTTGATCTACGACGATACGAACCTGTTGAAAACGGATCGAATCTCCAAAGTAATTACCGCAGCGCTTAGCGATTTTAAAGGCCAGATCAACAATATTAACAACACTTCCGAGATACGCTATGACTTGGCAGCCAATGCTGCGCAAACGGTGTTTTTCTATATTAATAACACACCGATACGCCTAAAAGCAGATTCAACCGATGTAACGAAATTCGAAATCTATGACGCTGCTGAGAAAATCAAAGCTTTCGATGCGCTATTCAGTGGGGAAAACGAAATTAAGTTCGTATTCCAAGGCTCGAAAAATGCATATGAGAAGAAGTTGAAGGTGTATATCGTGCCGACCAACCTGCCGGTTATTCCGGTAGACACGGCACTGGGTATTTTCCCTTACGCCAGCGGTTATGATGAGCCTTTGCCGAACGATCCGAAGTTCCCGAAAAGCGGATCGATCTTTAACACGACGGAAGCAAGCATGAATATCTTCGGTACATTCGATTTCATTGATCTTGGCAACAGTACGTCCCTATCGCATTATACTAATAAGATTAGTGAAATGAATAATCCGCTTAATGGACTGACTGCACCTAATAATTACATTTTCAAGATAGAGGGCAGCTCGCTCGCTGCTCCAATCCTTTGGGATTTAACGAATGAGTTCTATGTGGTCAATAGCTTGAATGACAACGCTCAGATAGGTATCGTCAACTCCACTAAACCGGTAGAAAACCTGACGGTGCGTTACGATATCGCAACGCAAAGCTTCTCATTCATATTTGCAAATCAGAAGCTTAATGCAGACGGCAGCTCCAGCGTGTACAACTTTACAGCGTACAACAACGGTCTTACGGGTCCGAAAGCAACGTATCGCTTGGAGGTTGACCCTACTTCCATGCCTTACACAATCGTTCGACCAATTCTCCCTGCGAAGAGCATCGTTAATCAAAACTTCCTTGAAGTCATTATCGATGCACCTGTAGGTACGGAGTCGGTTGTCATTAATAAAATCAAAGCCGAATTAATCGAATTTGATTCTGACAACAATCCTTCAACTCCTGAAGAAACATATTTGAATACGTACCGTGCATATTTAAGTAATCTTAAGGTCGGCAAAAATGAAATTGGGTTTACGATCGTCCGCGCCGATGACGAGGTTGAGAGCAGCTTCGAGGTGACTTACAAGCCTACAAACATTCCTGGCGCTCAGTACCTGGAAACGATGAAAAACTCGCACAAAATTTTCGAAGGTGCAGTGAACCTGAAGTTCCCAGCTAATACGTCCTTGATTCGCAGCGATTACAACGTCCCAAGCAACTTGAAGAACCAAGTCTTTACCGGACACAATCTATTGTTCGCTATTGCGAATAACGAAGATGGTGTTGTTGACCGACGTGAACTCGAGGAGAAGCCTCCAGGCTACGATATTACGCTCGAGAGCTTCGGAACAAGATTCCGTCTTTCTTATCCGACTAGATTCACGAAAGCAAGCCCAGTGTACTGGATCGATGCCGGACTTGCCGATGATCCGAATACGTCTTTGTACGATCCACTCACTATGGGTGTAGATCCGTATCAATTCCCGGGTGCTAAGGGAACGAACGGAACGAAGATTCCAACCTACGATGAACGTCCGGACGATCGTGAATTGATTACATCGAAGACCGGCACGTTGACGCTTACTTTTGATCCGAATATGAGAGACAGCATTGGCACAATTATTACGGTATACCGTTACGATGTGAAGGCCAAGTATTGGGAGAATATCGGCGGCGTAGTTAACGTGAAGAATAACACGATCACTGTACCATTCAATAAATTTGGCTACTATGTCGTTGGCAAGATGGTATATTCATTCCAAGACGTAACATCGCATCCATACGGCCGCAACTTCTTGGAAGCGATCTTTGCCAAAGGCATTATGAATGCAGCTGGCTATGACGAGTTCGGTACAGACATTTATGTATCACGGGGCGAGTTCGCACGTATGATCGTGAAGGCGCTCGACATCCCGCTTAACTATGAGCTGAGCAAGCTGCACTTCAACGATGTGCCGTCTATCGTTAACCCGGACGCGCTATGGGATTACCGCTACATTGAGACAGCAGCCCGGGAGGGCATTATCCGCGGTACAGGACCGCAGACGTTCCAACCGAGCTCTAGCTTGACTCGTGAAGAAGCATCGGTCATCATCGCTAGAGCGCTTGATCTTAAGCTGGGTACGGACACGGACAAGATCAAGAAAGATCTGGACAAAATCTTTAAGGACGGCGGCAACGTAGAGTACTACGCTAAAGCATCTGTCGTCGCTATTGCTAAGAAAGGCTTCATTTTAGGCTCGCCAGTCGATCCTAGCAATCCGAAGGCCGGTTACGTATTCGAACCGAAGTCGAACCTGCTTCGTTCGGACGCAGCGATTATCGTCGCACGTATTCTTGCTGATCTGAAGAAGCTTCCTAAGCTTAACTAACTACCTACATAGACGGCTGCAGACCTTACTCTGCAGCCGTCTGTTGCTATATTACGAGCTTGTACAACATTATCCATGGAAAAACTTTAGCATCGACGCTGCTGAGTAAAACAAGCTATACTTGCAAAGTAGGAATCAATGAGGGGTTTTCCAACTGAAACGTACATAAAAAAACTTTTCAGCCCGCAGCGCAACTTTTTCCCAGGCAGTGCGTCTAAATACATGTCATCAAGAAACACATGATGAATAATGGCGAACGCACGGCAGAATAGGAAGATAGTTGGAATGAATTCTCAACTTCCTCTTTACGGTACGAGTAGCCCATTGTATAATGTTATAGTGGTACATCTACTCTAGTACTCTTTTACTTATTGTTTACAAGTTTCTGCGACATGTTATTACATAGGGTTAAGCATGCGCGCAGACATCATTTATACGAAATCAATGCTCTACTCTGGGAAGGGGGTGAATCGGCAATGAGGGAATCGAGCAATCTATTATCTAATCAACACTCTCAACAACCGAAGGTATTTAGAGGAGGAGAAAAAAAGGTTATGAAAAAAAGTTTATCTTTGCTCGTAGCAATTGCGATGGTATTCTCGATGTTCGCAACATCGGTATTCGCAGCTGAAGAGCTTACAGCTACTCAAAAGTATGAAGGTTTGGTAAAAGCCGGTATTTTCGAAGGCTACCCAGACGGTCAAGCACACTTGGATCTTTCGATGACTCGCGCACAAGCTGCGAAAATCATCGCTATCCTTGCTGGTTACAAAGCGGGCGTAACTTCCCCTGACGCTGGATTTACAGACGTTGCAGAAGGTCACTGGGCTAAGCCTTTCGTTGACTACGCTGCTAACCTTGGAATTGTCCAAGGCGTTGGCGCTGGTAAATACGATCCTAGCTCCGAAGTAACAATTGAAGAGCTTGCTAAACTTGCTGTAGAAGCTCTGAAAAAACTTGGTTACACGCTTAAAGAAGGCGTAGCTGTAGAAGGCGCTGTATCTGAATGGGCTAAAGATTACGTAGCAATCGCTGTTGCTAACGGAATCATCGCTGCTCAAACTGATTACAAAGTTCCAGCTACTCGTGAAATTCTTGTTCTTGCTTCGTACAGCGCTTATGTAGCTCTTCAAGTTCCAGCTGCAATCACTGTTGAGTCCGTAAAAGCTACGAACTCCAAAACATTGACAGCAACTTTCAACATTGAAGTAGGTACTGCTGTAGCTAATGACTTTACAGTTCACACTAAAGACGATGTTTATTCTATCAACGCTGTTGACAGTGTGAAAATCGACGGTAAAACGGTTAAAGTTACTCTTACAGAAGCTCTTGACGAAGAAACTACTTATGTAGTTGTTGCAAGCGGAGTTGTTTCGAAAGAACACAACCTGGTTCTTGCTTCTACTTCCAATGAAGTAACTTACAAAGCTACTGAAGCTGCTTCGATCGCATTCTCCGGCACATCCGTTGCTAACGAAGGAACTGTAGGCGTGGTAATTAAAGACGCTAACGGCAACGACGTAACAGCTGATTACGAACTAACTAATGGTGTTGATATCGCTGTAGAAACTTCCAACGAAACTGTTGTTGGTACGGATCTTGTAGCAGAAAATCTTGACACTGCAAACAACAAAGCTCTTTACTCCATCGTTAATGTTATCTTGCTTAACGATGACGGCGAAGAAACTAGCATTGAAACTGGCAACACAATCATCTCTGTTTACAACACGCTTGCAACAGCTGCTAAAATCGGCGTTGTAACTTTGGCTGATGATTTCAAATCCGAAGATCTGGCTCTTTACAAATCCGAGACAGACACTTTGATCGCTCAAATTCTTGATCAAAACGGCGATGAAATCGCGGTTGCTCCAACTTTCAGATCGCAAAACCCAACAGTTGCTGTAATTGACCAAGAAACTGGTGAAGTATTCGGCGTTAAAGCTGGTACAGCTACAATCGTTGTTCAAGCTACTTTCAACGGTAAAACAGTTTCCAAAACAGTAACATTGACAGTAAGAGATGACGCTAAGTTGACTTCCCTTGCTCTTGAATTGCCAAACTCCAAATTGGTTAAAGGTTCGGAACTTACTCAAGATCTAACTGTTAAATTCCTTGACCAATACAATGAAGAGTTTGCTGTAACTGAAGCTTATGATATTGATTTCACAATCAACAAAGACGGTATCGTTGATGGTCTTTCCAAACCAGTACTTTCCGGTGGCGTATCGGATTCTGACACACTTGCTATTGGTGATAAGAAATTCGTTTACACATTGACTCCAGGTGAAACTAAAGGTTCTGGAACATTGACTGTTGCTGTTAACGGAATTAAGAAAACAATCTCTGTATCCCTTGTAGAGGCTGGCGCATTTGCAGGTTATGCTGCAGTTGTATCCGACACTACTTTGGATCTTAACTTCGCTGACGATGATCTTTCCGATCACCCAGGCACAGTAGCAGTTGCCGTATACGAGAAAGACGTTAACGGAAACTACATTGCTGAAGTTGCTAGTGGCGATATTGATTTGACTGAAACAAGTGAAGCTGCTGACAGCGCAGTAACAACATCCGGTGTTGATGTTGATGCTCAAGCTGTTGGTACTGAAACTGTTACTGTTAAAGTAGGTAACGCTAAAGTTGCTACATTCAAATTCACTGTAGTTAACACTGCAAAATCGTTGACTAAAGTAGTTCAAGTTAAAAACGCAATTACTGTTGACAATGACGACAGCGATCTGTTCGTTAAATTGTTCGGTGATGACGAAGTTAACGGCGCATTTATTGCTTACAACCAATACGGCGCTAAAATCGAAATCCTTAACACTGCTGTTGACGCATTCTCGTCGAAAAAATCCGTAGTAGACGTATCTACTTGGACTGCTGGAGATGTTGGTACTGCAACTCTTACAATCAGCCTTGGCGGTAACCTCTACACAATCACTGTAAAAGTTGTTGACTAATTATCAACTTTACTAAGAAAGAGACCGTCCTCCTAATCGCTCCGCGATGAAGAGGCACGGCCTCTTTTTTTTTTTCGTTCATCCTTGGTTCATAAAGATCCGATATACTATTAATTATTATGGACAAAACAGCAACTTCTATACGGCTGGAAGCGTCTAAAAGATTAATAAGTCTGAGGAGGAATGATTTGTGAATACAAGGTGGATTAAGGTCGGTGCAGCTACCGTGGCAACTTACGCACTGCTGGCGCAATCGGCTATACCTCTAGCGCCATTGAAGGTTGTAGAGATCGTTGAGGCCGCATCGATAACGAGTCAAAGTGTCAAGCTTAACGCATCCAGTACCATTTCTGTTCGTGATGGTCAGTTCCTTATGCAGGATCAAGGCAAAGTATTCGCATATACGATCACGATTAAGAATAGCGGTAACACGACCATTAACCTGCAAGATTATTATATTCGTTTGCTTACGAAGTCGGGCAGCCGGTACATATCGAAAGTAGCGGAAGCAGACAAGAGCAAAGTGACAGTTGCTCCAAATACAACGGTAAATATTACGTATTATGCAGTCGTTAACACGAATACGAAGTTATCCGATCTATCATTCAATATCATCAAGTGGGACTTCTCCTCCCAATATGCGGCATCCAATTATGAGAAGGTGCTAGGCAAGCTTAGTTTCCCAGAAGGATCGACGGACAAAGTAACCGCTTTCCAGGCGAAGTCGATGCTTTATAACGGAGGCACTGTTCGCGGCGCTTTGAAGCAGTACATGGTAACAAGCGATAAAAACAACGTATATGTAACGATGAGCTTCCTGCTCGAAAACTCAGGACTGCAAAGCGTGAATGTTGCTAGCCTGAAGCTGTTTGCACAATCCGAAGGATTAGCCACTTACAATGTGGATACGTCGGCATTAGCAAATCTTACAATTCAACCCAAAGAACGCAAGATCGTTACGCTCAGCTCAACAATGCCGCTTGCAATGAAGGGCAAAAAATTCGCTCTTATTGTCGCAGCCCCGAATGATGGCGGATCAAGCTCCAGCATTCCGCTCGGCGTGTTTGACATGCCGAAGGTAACGCCGGCAGCAGCTGTGGAGGTTGGAAAGATCAAGACCGTATACCTGAATGGTGTAACCGTGAATAGCGGAGTCGGCTTCGTCACAACGACCGAAAATGACGACGATGCAACTTTGAACATTGAGATGGATTACGATCTTGAGAATATTGGGACAACCTACACAAATGTTCCGAATTTGAACTTCTCGCTCGTTACTTCCAGCGGAGTCGTATATCCGCTAGCGTATACGAATGAAGGTACCTCTTTATCGCTGTTACCTAAGATAACGAAAACGATCACGATGAACGGAGATATTCCTGCCTCCGTTAATCTGAACACTTCTCAGCTTGTCGTTCGTTCGAACGTAACGGAGACAAATTCAGGTTACGTGGTTGCCAGCTACAAGGTGAAGAAAGACGGCGGTGTAGCTACAGGCGGAAGCACGTACAGCTATGACAATGGTTATGTTGTGAAGCTTAATACCGTACATCGTTTGCCAACTTCCGAGAAAGATACGCTGATGGCAGAAATCACGATTACTAATACAAGTAAAGCAGCGAAGATAACGCCTAATCTAAGCGGATACTTCCTTTTGAATGGCGTTCAAATATCGGAGGCACATCAAGTATCGACCTTGGATAGCGAGCTGTACATTCAACCTAACGCAACGGTTACGAAATATGTGCATGTGAAAATCCCGTATACGACAGCTATTAATGATGTATCGTTTGTATTGACCGAATTGCCTGCAACGACAACGGACAAGGCGAAGAAATTATATCAATTCGGATCGCAAGCTGTTAGCACTGTTCCTACACAATTAAAGGAACAGAGCTACCTAATCAATAATGCAGGTCGCAAAGCGGATATTAAGCTGCTTACTACTAGATTTTACGATAATGCAACAAATACTTATTTCTACAGTGAATTCGCTGTGACAAATAAGGAGCAGCGTTATGCAGCGATAGCCGATATTAGCGGATATCTGCAAGACGTAACGGGTTTCACCATTCCGGTAGAATTCGTAGACTTCACGGAGAGAGTAACGCCTGATGGCACGGTTCTCGTATCCGCATGGGCAAAAGTATCGAAGAACTTTAACCGTCTAGGCTCGTCGCTTATTATCGGCAAAACGGCTGATACTTCAGTAGGAGAGACCAAATCATCGGTTATTTTGAATCCGGTGGCTTATAAACTAACGGATGAGTCCGGATCTGCCGTGAAGACAGATCTGCTAGGTATCACTTTCGGCGGCTACAGCCTCAGCTTGAAGAATTTGAGCACGCAGCTCTCATACTCAGGCGAAGGGGATACAGACGGCGTTCAATTTGATCTTGATTACGATTTGGCTATAGGCGATGATTATGATTTCGTTGCAGGCGAGCATAAGGTGATCATTGAGATAAATGGCGGCAGTGCAAACACAACTTATTCAAAGTCATTTGCACTCAAGAAGTCCGAGGATAACGCTCTTACTGTACTTGAAGAAGGCACTGGTACTGCGCTATCTGTCGTATTTAACGACGCGAACATATTGAATAAACTTAACAATCTCGATACGTACACGGTTAACGTCTACGATGTGTTTGAAGGCGCAAAAATGCTTATCGCAACGAAAAAAGTCAAGTGGTTCACAACAACGTAATTAAGAGCTTCCAACGTAGTAACATATTCATAGAGATGCTAGAATGGAAACAAAAAACTGGTTAATCCATTTCAAATCTAGTATCTTAATAAGAGATATACTAGGTTGAGAGGAGACTGCCAAGTGAAACAAAAGGTTATCCGCGTCTTGATTGCATGTGTGCTTATCGGCGCAGGCGTATGGATCGGCGTGAGCTTTGAATCGCCGCTGGAGGCGGAATCAAACGCGCTCACGCCAGGCTCTGTTGAAGATCCTGTCGTTACGAAAAGTTATGTCGACGAACAGTTGGCGAAGATTGGCGGAGGCGGCGGAACGGGCGGCGGATCTAGCGCAAGCACGGACCTTGTGGTTGTAGCCGTTCCTGCCGGTAAAATATTGCTTGCAGGCGCGGGCACGGAAGTTATCGTGCGTGTAGGCAAAGCGCTCGCTTATAGCGTGGATACGAATGGCGTAGCGGATCTGACGGACGGTACGGAGCTTAAGAAGGGTACTGCCGTTTCGGCTAACCACTTGCTTATCTTCCCGCGTGAAGGCCGCGGCATTCAGCCTGATCCTGCTCAGAAGAACGGACTTACCGTATTAGTAAGAGGCAGCTACACGCTGCAATAGCGTATGGAACAGATACTACATTTTCCCCGTGTTGACAATAGGTTATACGCTTCAAGGAGTCAGGAACGGCACACAATAGAATTGTTCCTACATTACTTGGAGGTGTCACCGCAATGAGTCGTTCGAATAAAGTAGTAGTACCCAATTGCAAAGCTGCCCTGAATCAAATGAAATATGAAATTGCTGCCGAGCTTGGCCTCACATCTGGAGGTTATGGTGGCGCTAGTCATGATACAGAGTTCGCTGGCGAACTTGGGGGTACGGCTAGCGCTGCCGGCGGCAGTGTGCAATGGTCAAACTTGTCGACACGTCAAGCGGGATCGGTAGGCGGGGAGATTACGAAGCGCCTCATCGCTCAAGCGGAACAGGTGCTTGGAAACTACTAGTAATCCCCTCGGAATTTAAAATGGCGTCCATTGACAGTAAGCGACAATTTCGGTATCATATTGTTTTAGAAGAGTTGTCTAACAACCTTTTCCTTCGCGGAAAAGGTTCATTTTTTGTGTAGAAAGTTAGCTCTTATTCCATACTAAGGTTGTAGGAGGTTGATACGGATGTCGGTCAAAGGACGCCACTTGTTCACATCGGAATCAGTTACGGAAGGCCATCCCGATAAAATATGCGATCAAATATCTGACGCAGTCTTAGATGCATTCCTTGAAGCAGATCCATATGCGCGTGTTGCTTGCGAAGTTTCTGTAGCAACAGGTCTTGTGCTTGTTATTGGCGAGATCAGCAGCCGTGCGGATTATGTTGATATTTCGGCTATCGCTCGCCGTACGATTAAGGAAATCGGTTATACGCGCGCCAAGTATGGCTTTGACTCCAGCACATGCGCGGTTCTGACTTCGCTTAACGAGCAGTCAGCTGACATTGCGCAAGGCGTTAACGCTGCGCTTGAAACACGCGACGGCAAGGATATGAAGCAAGAGAACGAAGACATCGGTGCAGGCGACCAAGGCTTGATGTTCGGATTTGCGACAAATGAGACGCCTGAGCTTATGCCGCTTCCGATCGCCCTGTCGCACCGTATCGCACGCCGCTTGTCGGAAGTGCGCAAGAACGGTACGCTTGATTACCTGCGCCCAGATGGCAAAACGCAAGTAACGATTGAATACCTCGACGGCAAGCCGGTTCGCGTGGATACGATCGTTGTATCGACGCAGCATGCTGAAGAAATTACGCTTGAGCAAATCCAGAACGATATTCTCGAGCAAGTGATCAAACCAGTCGTTCCAGTGGAATGGCTTGATGAAGAAACTAAATATTTCATTAACCCTACAGGCCGTTTCGTTATCGGCGGACCTCAAGGCGATGCTGGTCTTACCGGCCGTAAAATCATCGTTGATACGTATGGCGGCTACGCTCGTCACGGCGGCGGCGCATTCTCCGGCAAGGATCCTACAAAGGTTGACCGTTCGGCAGCTTATGCGGCGCGATACGTTGCGAAAAACATCGTAGCTGCAGGCCTTGCGGACAAATGTGAAATACAATTGGCATACGCGATCGGTGTTGCGAAGCCGGTATCGATCAACGTCGATACGTACGGTACAGGCATCGTTGCAGAAGAGAAGCTCGTTGAGCTGATCAACAGCAACTTCGACCTTCGCCCGGCGGGCATCATCAAGATGCTGGACCTGCGTCGTCCAATCTACGCTCAGACAGCTGCGTACGGTCACTTTGGCCGTACAGACATCGACCTGCCATGGGAACGTGTCGACAAAGCGGATAAGCTGAAAGCAGAAGCAGGCGCAGCTAGCAGCGTATAAATCATAAAGACAAATCAAAAGAGGCTGTACCTCCGTATAGGAGGAACGGCCTCTTTTTGCATTCAATAATGTTAAAAAGTTGAATAACCTAAATTTTTCATCCTCAAAAACCGACAAATAAATTACGACTGTAATTTTTGAGGAGTGAAATGGAATGAAAAGAACCAGCAAGCTGTCTTTGTTCATCGCTGTCGTGTTATTGCTGCAAATCGGTCTTACCGGCTGGTCAACGCATTCGCAATATGCTTCGGCGGCAGCGGCCGGACCGATCGCGTTAAGCTTGACACCGGCTGATGATTTAACGAATGTCGCGACGGGAGCCGTACTCAAAATTATTTTTGACGAAAATGTAGCAAAAGGCTCGAGTGCAAATACGATCACCATATATGAAGCTTCAACGAACACGCCTTTCGAATCTTTACTCGTCTCCAATAGCCGCGTGAAGATACTGGCGAATAAGAACGAAATCACAATTGACCCGCAAAAGGATTTTGATATTAATACGAACTACTACGTCCTGATTTCGGCTGGAGCATTCGTAAATGTTTCCAATGGCGCTGGTTATGCTGGGATCCAAGCGGCGGACGTGTGGAACTTCAAGACTGTTGTAGACGACACCCCGGTACCGCTAAACTTGGATTCCCGTGCACCGACAGGTACAGGTGTGGCGACGAATTCAGCGATTACCCTCAATTTCAGCAAGCCTGTGTTCGCAACAAGCGGCAATATAACAATAGCAGGCGGAGATGACAGTCAACAAATACCGGTCACCTCAAGCGCGGTTCAAGGAAGCGGAGGCAGTACGATTACGATTACTCCGCCTGCTGCGCTGCAGCCGAACAGAACATATACGATTACGATAGCAAACGGACTGTTCCAGGACGAGCTCGGCAGCTCGTACAGCGGCACCAGCTGGACGTTCACGACGATGGATTCTCCCGTTAAGATTGCTGCGCCATTCTCGCCCGCAGACGAAGCCGTCAATGTCGAGACAAGCGCTAACCTTGTTCTTACTTTCAATAGGGCCGTAACCGCAGCACCCGACAAATATATTCATATCAAGATCGTAGGCACGAACGTGACTTACCAAACCATTAGAGCAACGAATACGGCTGTAGTTGGCAATGTCGTTACGATTACGCCAAGCCGAGCGCTTAATCCGAATACTTCCTATTACGTTGTTGTCGATTCCGGCGCATATATGGCAACGGGAACAAGTGATTATTTTACAGGAATAACAAGCGCGAGCGTATGGAACTTTACAACCAAAGATTCCGCTAAGCCGATCATTTCTGCACTTAGCCCAGCCAATAAAAGTTCGATTGCTAATGTCAATACGAAGCTTCAACTGACATTTGACGAAAATGTACTGCCGAGCAGCGGTAATATCGAGATTAGAATATCGGGGACGGGAGCTCTATTCCGCTCGATTCCGGTAACCTCTGAGCTTGTAACTGGCGGAGGTACGAATATCATTACGATTGATCCGAACAAAGCGTACAACGGTGAAGCGAAGAAGCCGTTCGTCAATAACACGAAATATTATGTGGTCATTGGCGAAACGTCGTTCCGAGACGCATCGGGCAATTATTTCGGCGGTATTAAGACGAACACGGGTTGGGTATTCACCGCTACGAGCGATTCGACTAAACCGACAGCAGTGGCTCAGACCCCTCTCAATAATGCTATCGCTGTTAAAGAAAATGTTGACCTCACAATGACGTTTAACGAGGCGATCTCGCTAAGTGACGAATATTTGGCGGGCACAGCGAAAGTTAAGATTTTCAACTCCAGCACGGGAATCGGCTACGATACTACGCTAAGCATTGACAGTGCCAATGAGAAGAAGCTAATTATCGATCCGCTCGCTGACCTCATTTCCGCGGCAAGCTATTATGTATATATCGATCCGAATGTTATTACAGATATAGCGGGCAATTATTACGTGGGCATTCAGAACGAATATCAATGGGCGTTCAAAACGATCGGAACCGATAAGACGCCTCCTGTCATCAGTAAAATAGAAGCTAACGAGAGCTCAATCATATTGACCTATAACGAGGAGCTGAACACGGAATCCAAGCCGCTTCCAGGCAGCTTCTATGTAACGGTGAACGGCGCATTTCGATCGGTTAATTCCGTACAGGTGAACGGCGTAACTGTCGTTCTTACGTTATCGAGCCCTGTGCTAAGCGGACAATTAGTCAAGCTGTCTTATACAAAGGGAGCTACCGGCCTTATCCAAGATATTTCATTGAACCAAGCCGCAAGCATCGTGAATAGCGACGTATCGCTAGTATCGGATACTTCGATTCCTAAGCTTCTCGATATTAAGGCATCGGGTAGCAGCGTTACGCTTTCCTTCAGCAAAAACTTAATCGCTCCAAGCGCAAATGCCTATTTGCAATTCAGTGTTACAATAGGCAGCACCGTTTATTATCCGATTGCCATATCGGGCAACGGAAGCGTAGTTGTATTGACGGTGAACACGGTAATTACGGGTACACAATCGGTTAAGGTGAGTTATGCGCCGGGTTCGTATCCGTTAAGGGATTCATCGGGCAATAACGTGGCCGCTTTCTCGAACGCTTCAGCGACTAGCGGAACGGACAACACGGCGCCTAAGGTACAAGCGATAACGGCTAATAACCTCTTGATTACGATTAAATATGATGAGAGTCTTAATCCTGCAACGAAGCCATCGGCAGGACAGTACAGTGTCCTTGTCGACAATGTTTCAAGAACAGTTACTACGGTAAGCGTAGTAGGCGACACGGTTACTCTGGCATTAGCTACAGCGGTTAGCGGCGGACAATCCGTCAAAGTTTCCTATTCGCAAAGCGGAATCGCGCTAACGGATCTGGCTGACAATAAAGCGGCTGCGTTCTCGCAGCAAACGGCCGAATCCGGCGATGCGAAGAGCGGTTTGCTTGGCGCGGTAGCTAAAGGCACGACCGTCACGCTGTCTTTCAAGGAATCGTTGAATAGCGCCTATGTGCCTTCGAGCATTCAATTTACGGTGAAGGTGAAAGGCATTCTGTCTCCTGTGTCGCTTGTAACGGTAAGCGGATCAACGGTTAAGCTGACATTGTCCGCTCCTCCGGGAATTGGCGATGCAATGACGTTATCTTACTATTCGAACGCATTCGGTTTGCAGACTTCAAAAGGAATAACATTAGACGGCTTCGAGAATGTGAATGTCGCCAATCAAACGACGCTTCTCGATACGTTATCGGGCGACTTCGAGTCGATTGACGGCGGAATCGGCATCAAGAGCTCGTCAGTGACGTCCGCTGCGGACACATCGCCTGCTGGCATGTCGGCCAAGCGTTATTCCCTGCCGCTGGATAAGATTAGCCAAGCTTATCAGACAGCTAGGAATGCCGGCGTAGCCGCTCCTAAGGTCGTATTCGAGGTGCCAAGCACAGAGAGCGCGGCGATCGTCTCTGTGCCGATCAGCGCGCTCGATAGCGCATATCGGTCAGGCGCGACATCGGTGTTTAAAGTAATCTACGGAGATATCAGCTATGAAATTCCGCTTTCAGCGTTAGATTTCAATGCGATAGCGGCGTCGCTGAACGCGGGAGGATCCGTAGGTAATTTGCTTATCAAGATTGACCGTGTATCTTCTTCGTTGACGGCCAATCTGACTTCGGTTCTAGGAACGACAGGCGGACAAATGATTGCGGGACCTCTGCACTTCGACGTGTCGGCGGCAAGCGGTTCGATCGTGAAGCCGATAACAGGTTTCAAAGGATACGTTAAGCGCTCGATCGAGACTTATGCAAGCGTGCCGACGAGCAACGCGGCCGTAGTCTGGTATGACGCCGAAGCAGGGGCGTTGTCTTATGTGCCTACGACGTTCACTACATCAGGCGGCATGACGACAGCAACGTTCAAGCGTAAGGGCAACAGCGCGTATGCTCTTGTGCAAAGTTCCAAAACCTATTCCGACGTAAGCAGCCACTGGGCTGCGGCTTCGATTAATTCGCTTGTGCGCAAGTACATTATCGAGGGCAGAACGACAACGAAGTTCGAGCCGCAAGCTAATATTACGCGCGGTGAATTCGCTACTTATATTGCCAAGGGCCTTGGCCTGACCGGCAATAAGACAGCAGCGGCGAAGTTCAAGGACGTCAACTCGAAAACAACGATGGGAGCGTATATCGGCGCTGCTTCCGAAGCTGGTATCGTAACTGGCAATACGGATGGCACTTTCAAGCCGAACAATCCGATAACACGCCAAGAAATGGCGGTTATGATGGGCAGAGCGGCTACAGCGGCCGGCGTAACGATAACGCTGCCGTCATCAGCGTCCTCCTACCTGTCGAAGTTTACAGACAAAGGCAAGATTAGCGCTTATGCGCAAACGGATGTTGCGAAGGCCGTATTCGCAGGCATTATGAATGGCAAGACAGCATCGACGATGAGCCCGCTTACGAACGCGACAAGAGCGGAAGGCGCGGTCATGATCATGCGTTTGCTGGAGTACGTCGATTTCATAACGCCATAAGAAGATATAGCTAAAGCAGATTTTGCCTGACGCGTTGAAGCAACGGTCAACGTCACGACGGCAGAATCTGCTTTTTTTATGTCGATTTAGAGAGATAGGGGATTTCTTTCGGATTTCTGGATGTGATAGCAGTCTTTTATCATGCGTAACTTTTCTGCAACACTAGTAGTCTATATTACATAGATTACTAGATGGGAGAGTTGCTAACATAATGGGTAGGGCAAGAAACAACAGGTGGCGGCGGACGGAGAGCATTGGTAAAAAAGTATTGATTATCGCATTAGGCGGCACTTTATTGTCGCAACCGGTCGTATCGCTCCTTCCTGGGAGCTGGAGCTCGGCGATTGCCGAAGCGGCAGACGTGGCAATGGCCACGGCAACGGCACCGACGCTCAAGCTGACGAAGCAGGCGTATGTGACGGCAGGCGCAAAGCGCATGGACTATTTGTGGAGCGCGACAAGAAACGGCAAAGCCATAACTTCCGAGGTGCATGTCATCGAGATCGATCTATCGAATCCTTATGTATCTCTTAATACGATGAGCGGCAAAAACCATACGGTTGGCACGCGTAATTCGATAACGAATATGACGAAGGAAAGCGGAGCGGTAGCGGGAATCAACGCAGACGTATTCGTGATGACGAACGAAGGCGCGCCTATGGGCGTCCAAATCACGAGCGGGGCATTCGAATCCAGTCCTTCCAAGCTGAAAGGCATGTATGCATTCGGGGTGTCGAAGGACCGCAAACCTACCATAGAAAACTATACCTTCGAGGGACTCGTTACGGCAGCCGACGGCTCCACCTTCGCGCTCGAGGGCTTGAATCAATCCGCTTACGGACCGGAGTACGGCGGCAATAAATATAGCCATGTCGACACGATGTACATCTACACGAGCGCATGGAACGGCGCAGAGCGGCCTACCAATACAGGAGCGACTCCAACCGAGGTTCTCGTTCGAAACGGCATTATCGAACAAATATCAATAGGCAAGCCGGTAAGCGGGCAAGCTCCGGCTGACGGATACATATTGCGTACACACGGCAAAGCAGCGACCTTCGTGAAAGAGCATTTGCAGGTCGGACAGGCTATTACGGCCGACTATTCGCTGATCTCGTCATCGACGGGAGCGAAAGTCGATCCGGCCAGCTTCGAAATGCTGATCGGCGGTCACACCTTGCTCGTTGACGGAGGAGCTGCTTCGGCATTCTCCCGAGATGTAACAGGTGTCAGCGGCTCTTCCTACACGTCCAGGTCCGGAGTAGGCTATTCCAAGGACGGGACGAAGGTGTATTTAATAACGAGTGAGAAATACGGCAGCAGCACCGGACTTAGCTTGAAGGAGCTGCAGCAGGTGATGGTGCAGCTCGGCGTCTACAAGGGAGTCAACCTGGACGGCGGCGGCTCAACGACGATGGTTGAACGGCCGCTGGGAACGAACTCGTTGACGCTGGCGCATTCTACGCAGATGGGAACGACGCAGCGCAGCGTTTCGAATGGCATTGGCGTATTCACAAGCGCGCCGACGGGTACGGTGAAGGGCGTTACCATAACAGGCTCGAACGTTGTATTCCTTGGGCAGAAGACGACCTTCGCCCTCAATGGCTATGATACGTACTATAACCCCATTAAGGTGGATGCGACGCAAGCAGCCTGGAGTGCTAATCCCGCGGTCGGGACGTTCAGCAGCAATACATTTACGGCAACCAAGGTCGGCAAGACAACGATCAGCGTCAAGGCTGGCGATGCTTCAGCGCAGTATACGATGGAGGTTATCGGACAAGACCAGATCGCCTCGATCTCGCTGAATACGGCTGCCGGTATGCTTACGCCGGGTTCAACGCTCACGGTTCCCGTTACAGTGAAGCTAAAGAACGGCAAGACGTACAAGCTGAGCGGCGAATCGCTCAAATGGGAATATATCGGCTTTAGCGGCGCGATGGTTGGCGATACGTTAACGGTTAAATCGGTGAAAGCAGGCGTGAAGACCGGTTACGCGATAGGACGTTACGACGGTTTCCCGACGTTGATTCCGTTCACCCAAGGCGAAACGGTCAAAGCATTTGAAGATTTCGAGAAAACAGCTTACCCAATCTCTTCCCAAGTTACGCCGAAGGAAATTGCGGGCAGCGTAAGTCTTGCAACGGACTTGCCTGGACAGACTTCGGCCAAAGCGCTTAAGCTGACCTATGATTTTACGAACGGCACGGGTACGAAGGCATCGTATGCGGCGTTTAATACGAATGGCGTATCTTTGTCTGGAAACCCTACATCGATGTCACTTGACGTATACAGCGACCAAAGCAAAAACTGGGTGAGGGCAGAGCTTATTGATGCCGACGGCAAAGCGCATCTAGTCGACGTAACGAAGCAGCTCGATTGGAGCGGTTGGAAGACGATTAAGGTCAATCTATCGTCGCTTGGCATGAAATATCCGGTGAAGCTGAAGAGAATATACGTCGTCACGCTGGACAGTGCGCAAGCTGGGAAAACGACAGCGGGCGTAGTTGGCATTGATAACATGAGTCTCAATTATGCGCCTGAAGTAACGGTTGATACGAAGTCCAAGGTTGAAATGATTGTCGGCAAAACGAATGCAACCTTGAACGGCAAAGCGCTTAAGCTGGATGCCGCTCCGATTCAGTTGAACGGAGCGACCTATGTGCCGCTCCGCTTCGTAACGGATGCGCTCGGCGGCCAGCTGTTCGTTGACGGCAAGCTGAATAAGGTTAGCGTACTGCGCGGAACAAAGCTGCTTGAAATGGTTATTGGCGAGAAGGGATACGTGTTGAACGGTGTTCGCCAGCAATCGGAGGTGGCGCCTATTATTCGCAATAATAGAACGCTGATTCCTGTGCGATTATTCTCGGAGAAGCTAGGCTTCACCGTAGGATACGATGCAAAGCAGAAGAAGATTACCATTCAATAGCAATGGACGATAGGCAACCAATCTGTGGTATGATAGAGAAGTATAGGAATCAGGATTGCCATAGAAAGGTTGCCGATCGATCGTGGATCATTTGACAGTCGACATAAACCGAGTTATCAAAAATGCAATTCAAGTGATGGAAGACAGCAAATATCAAATCTATGAAATATGCGAATCCGCGCGTTCTGAGCTTGAAGCTCTCGAGCAAGAGCTGGAGCTTGTGCTTGAGGAAACGGTGAAGACGATCGAGAAGGTCGATCAGCTCGAGCAAGATTATAGGCGCGCGCGCATTCGGTTAACTGAAGTGAGTCGGGATTTCGTCCGATATAAGGAAGAGGATATTAAGTCGGCTTACGAGAAGGCTACTCAAATCCAGCTGGATCTTATGGTGTACCGCGAGAAGGAATCGTATTTGAAGGCTCGCCGGGACGATCTGCAAAAGCGGGTTCGCAACGTTGAGAACTCGATTGAGCGGGCAGAGATGATTGCTTCGCAAATTAACGTCGTACTGGAGTATTTATCAGGCGACCTTAATCAGGTGACGCGTATTATCGAATCGGCAAAGACAAGGCAACTTCTGGGTCTTAAGATTATTTTGGCGCAAGAGGAAGAACGGAAGCGGATCGCCAGGGAAATTCATGACGGACCGGCTCAGTCACTCGCCAATATTGTGCTTCGCACAGAAATTGCCGAACGCATGCTGATTAAGAAGGAATTCGAGATGGTGCAGGAAGAACTGGTAGATTTGAAAGGCCAGGTTCGTTCAGGTCTTGAAGAAATTCGCAAAATCATTTTCAATCTCCGGCCAATGGCGCTCGACGATCTTGGATTGGTGCCGACGCTGCGAAAGTTTGTGCAGGATTTTGAAGATAAATCAAAAATACATACTGTATTCGAGCTCTCCGGCAAAGAGATTCGAATGCCGTCTGCGATGGAGGCGGCCATATACAGACTCGTACAGGAAGCTTTCACGAATGCTCTGAAGCATGCCAACGCTTCGCGCGTATTGCTGGACATAAGCTATGAGCCTCATTTAATTACAATAATCATTCACGATAACGGCATTGGGTTCCAGAGCGATCTTATCGATCTCGGAGCAAGCCGAAACTCCCATTTTGGACTCATCGGGATGAGAGAACGCGTGGAATTGATTGAAGGAAGGATGGATATAGACTCAAATCCCGGACAAGGTACGAAAATTATAATTCATATACCAATAACTGCCGAGAACAGAAAGGAGTAGTATAATGATAAATCAAGTTTCTAGCACTCCTGCCCGAAAAATCAAAATATTACTTGCAGACGACCATCAGTTGTTTCGCGAAGGCTTGAAACGGATTTTGAATATGGAAGATGATTTGGAAGTGATCGGCGAGTGCGGTGACGGCATTCAGGTTATGGAATTTTGCAATCATACGTAGCCAGAAATCGTACTGATGGACATTAATATGCCGATTGAGAACGGTGTAGCTGCTACGGAACGACTCAAGAGCATGTTCCCTGACGTGAAGGTTATCATTCTGTCCATTCATGATGATGAGAGCTATGTATTCGAAACGCTCCGCAAAGGGGCGACGGGCTATTTGCTTAAGGATATGGAAGCCGAGTCGCTTATTAACGCGATCCGCTCGGTTGTTCAAGGTTATGCATACATTCATCCTAAGGTAACAGGGAAGCTTATCAATCAGCTTCGTCGCATGACGTACCTGGACGAGATGGGGATTGTATCGGGAGCTGCGGCTGCCCAGGAGCAGGGCGTTAAGTATAACGCTGTCGATGAAAGCCCGCTGACTCGCCGCGAGGCAGAAGTGCTGAGATTAATGGCCGAAGGCAAGAGCAACAAAAACATTGGCGAATTCCTGTTTATTAGCGAGAAGACGGTAAAAAACCATGTCAGCAGCATTTTGCAAAAAATGGAGGTTGATGATCGCACGCAGGCGGTTATTCAATCGATCAAGTACGGTTGGGTTACGTTGTAATAGGCAGACATGTATTGCGCAATGAAAATAAAGTGGGGGTCCCGTGTCTGTAGGAGCGGGATTTTTTGTTGTTTACGCGGGAAAAAACCTCGATGCCGTCACATGGACGACACCGAGGTTCGAGTGCTCGCTAGCGGGAGTCTCTAGCTTTGTTTATTGACTCTTTGCTTTCTAAGCGTAAGGATACCAGCCGAGATTGCGAAGGCGCCCAGCAGGTAGAACGGAAGCGAGCTTGTATCGCCGGTCTTAGGAAGATTGCCGAGCGGTACTTCGCCCTCCTCGACCACGCTGCCGTCATCCTCACCGCCATCTCCACCGTCGCCAGGTCCGCCCTCAGGAATTTCTTCCTCTTCAATTACCTCAGTAGAAGGCGTTGGAGTAGGTGTCGATTCAGGTGTGGCCGTTACTTCTGGCGTTGTGGACGGTTCTGTGCTTGGCGTTACTTCAGGAGTTGGTGTTGGTTCAGTTGAAGGAGTTGGCGTTGGCGTCGACTCCGGCGTAGGTGTTGCGCAACGTGTTCCTTGGCTTACCAACCGCTCTGAATGCTCAGAGGATCCGTAGTAAATAATTAACGTATTTTCTTTTGTTTCAGTCGATACCGTATCAGTCGTAATCGTTACCGACTTGCCGGCAGGGACCGTTGTTTCACCGTGTTGCTCTTCGCCATCTTCTTGGATGTGCCAATAGATGGTGACAGCTTCGCCGCTAGGGTTATGCACTCTCCACTTGCGGGTCGAGTTTGGATTCACCGTACATACGTTGGTGATCGTAAGCTCTGGATCTTCCGGTTCTCCTGTTGGAGGCGTACAGTTGGATTCTTCGCTCGCTGTGATTGACTTCGAACCGATGCTGTCGGACCAGTAGATAGTCAGATCGTCTGTCTCGCCGAACGAGCCGGCATAGACGTTGACGGATGAGCCGCTAGTAATGCTCACCGAACCGGAGTCATCGTAGCTTTCACCATTTTGATTCAAGTACCAGTTGAATTCGATTGAACCGCCGCCGTCATTGCCGCGAGTAATCGTCCAGAGTCTTTCACCTGTGTAACCTTGCTCGCCTGCATAACAACCGTTAACGGACAGGTTTAGCGAGATAGGCTCCGGTGTAGGAGGAGGATCGCAATCGTCCTCATCTGCTTCTGCAGCTGTTTTCGTTGCAAGTGCCTCGTCGACGCCGTTGTCCCATTTAATCGTGATGGAATCGATGAAGTCAGCGCTGCCGCCTGTGATCGTAGTGGAGCCGTTAGGCGAAACCGAGCCGGAATAAATCGTTCCGTTACCATTAACTTCCCATGAGAAGGAGACTGCTTCAGCGCCTACTACATCAGTAGGATAAGTAATCGTCCATCTGCTCTCGCCATCTTCATTATCCGACTCCAAGCAACCGTTGGCTACAAGGTTAAGGACAATCGGGTCTGGCTCAGGCTCAGGCGTGATGCAATCCTGACTTGCTGTTTCCGATGCGGAATCAGTTTGAAGCGTCTCGACTTCACCGTTATCCCACGTAATAGCGATCGTATCAAGATGGTCTGCAGATCCGCCTGTAAGCGTCAAGCTTCCGCCTGCGGAGATTGGTCCAGCGGACTGGTCTGTTCCGCCGTTAACGGAGTAAGTGAAGCTGATCGGATCTTTGCCGTCGCTGCCGCGAGTAACCGTCCAAGTGCTTGAGCTTGTATTCTGCTCGTTCTCCAAGCAGCCGTTGGCTACGATGTTCAGCACGATCGGGTCTGGCTCTGGCTCAGGCGTGATGCAATCTTGACTTGCTGTTTCGGATGCGGAATCAGATTGAAGCGTCTCGGCTTCACCGTTGCTCCACGTAATAGCGATCGTATCGAGCTGGTCTGCAGAGCCGCCCGTAAGCGTTACGCTGCCATCCGCGGCGATTGGTCCTGCGGATTGGCTTGGACCGCCGTTAATGGAGTAAGAGAAGCTGATCGAACCTTTGCCGTCGTTGCCGCGAGTAACCGTCCAAGTGCTCGCGCTTGTATTCTGTTCGTTCTCCAAGCAGCCGTTGGCTACGATGTTCAGCTCGATTGGGTCAGGCGGCGAGCAGTCTTCGGCCGAGCTTGGCAGGGTGATCGTTTTGTCGTATTGGCCGCTCTCCCACTTGATGGTCAGTGAGCTAGGAGTGCCTGTGACATTAATTGGCTCAGAGCTATTGCCATCAATATCTTTCTCATGCCAGCTTCCATTTGTTTTCCATTTGAACTCGACATCAACATTACTTTCGTTCGTAACGATCCACTTCCGTGCTTTAGTTGGATCATCTGTACAAGCAGCTGCTATCGTGAGGATAGGCGTGTTGTACACTGTAATGTCTTCCGTTTTGTTTTTCTTAACTGCAACCGTTTGGCCGCTGCTAGAGATCGAAGTAGTGAAACCAGCGGGAACAATCTCAACTACTTTATAGGTGCCCTGTTCTAGATTCTTGAACAAAACGTAACCCGAAGAATTGGTTGTACCTGAAGTGATCAGGTTGTTGCCCTTATATACTTCGAATGTAACGCCGCTTTGTGACTTTGATTTTCCGTCTTCATAGTAGTATTTTTTGTAAACCTTGAGGTCCCCGCACTTCGAGTCATGATTACGGCCACCGTCACTAGTGCCTTGCAAGACTCCGCCGGTTATCCTCGGGCTGTCTCCGCCGATGCATTTATTGCCGCCGTCGTCACAATCTTCGTCACGGCCTCCATAAGTGCCTTGAATACCGGATAAGTCGCGGTCGTGTTCGTCGCATGCATTGTCGCCACCGCCGCCGCCGCCGCCTCCTCCTCCGCGGGTAGTGAACACCATTGAGGATTCAATAGAAGGAGACTCTTCCGTTGCAGGCTCTTCAGAAGGGGCAACAGTTGACTCTGTATTCTCGGAGGCTGGTGCAGGTGTTGTCTGTGCAGATTCTTGACTTGTCTCATCCGTGCCTTGCGCCATAACGATCGAGCTTAAGAACATGGACAAGACAAGCATGATGGACATGATGACCGCAAACTGTTTTTTGAACAACTTCATTGTTCACTCTCCTCTTAGATTTGGATAATCTAGTTCTAAGAGGGCCGGTTACACTACTAGCTCCGTATAATCCAAGTGTCCAGGTGCAGATTATACATCATCGCTTCCCTAAAAAGCACGAATGTAAAGAGGTTCCCCCTCCTTCCTTCACTCTATCTGCTTTTCAATACTACTTATGCTCTAGTTCGCACTAAAATGATAACATATATTGGTATTTCTACAAGAGTGTAAATATGTCGAATTATGCTGAAATAAGTCGAAAAGTGTAGAAAGAGGAAAAAGGACTGTATGTTTTTCAACTTGTCCGCTTTTACCGGAACCTGTGGGCGTTGAGCGGCATATAGTGTCGCATAGAGGAGGTGACCGCCGTGCTCAAACTTCTGCTTCTCGTGCTTGGGTGCTATATAGCGGCTGCATTGTCGGTTCATCTGGCTTATTGGATTCGGCAAGGGCGGAAGAGGGCTAGCAGGCATTATGTGCTTATAGCCGATGAGGATCAACATAATATAGAATGGTATATGCGTTCGCTGTTGACTTTCTCGCGTCAGACGGGAAAGGAAGTGAAGGTGACGGTTGTTGATTATGGCGCGACGCCGGAAACGCTTGCGATTGTCGATCGGATGGCCCGCAAGGGGCATATAGTGACCGTTCATGAATACCCGGAACAGATGAGGCGAAGCCGTACAGTCGATGATGCAGGCGAAGCCGCATCCAGTAGAGAAAGCGATGCCAATCAGTTGATGTGGCTGCTGCAGTCTGAAGGTGTTCTGAAGGATGCGAATCAGGCGGTGCTCATTGACCTGCAAAATCCTTCCGATTTGTCCAAAATGCCTTTTTAGTATATACTTCAAGCTATAACGGTTATGAAAGTGAAGCACACTTTGCAGCGCTCTATGCGCTCAAGGTGTGCTTTTTTTTGCGTTCGCTTGGTTGTTAAACATTAGACATTAGTGATGATGACGCACTAAGAAATACAATATGCGGGGAGTGGGGAAAAGATGCGGGCTTATGTGTATGTTGTCGGCAGAAATGAAATATGGAGAGCATATTGTACGATTGCGCCTGAAGTTGATCGGCTTTATTGGCTCGAGCCCTCGCTCGGGATGCGAATGGGGAGGGGAGGGCCTCCGGCAGATGAGGGCTGGGTATGGCAGGATCCGCTGCCGCTCGGAGATGCTTGCCGAGCGGCAGCGCTTTGGAATAGCGAGCAGGAGCAACGAGGGGGAGGGAGCGGCGATCGCGAGGGTGTCGTCGGCCGGCTTGCCGCGTGTACGGCGGCAGCGTGCGGTGAGGCTGCGGGCGCGCGGCGGAGCAAGCGCGGCGGCGCGGAGCGCTGGGAGCGAGCTGCGTCAGCGGGCAAGCTTATGGATGGCGGGGCAGCGAGCGTTAGCGGGGCTGCGCTGGAGGGGGTAGCCGCCGCCGCGAGGCAGGCGGGGGCGCTCTTGCAAGGGCGCGCGCTGCTGCGGGGCGAAGCGCTGGCGCTGCTTGAGGGCGCGGCCGTGCCCGGCGCGGACGGCGGCTGGAGCGATGTGCTCCAGCTGGCTGGGCTGCTCGGGCTCGTGCGCCTGCACGGGGCGGTTGCCGCAGAAGCCGGCAACCGGCGAGGCCTGCTGCGCCGCAGCAGGCGCGAGCTCCGCTGCCTGCGCTGCGGCAGCGGCGAATCACAGATGCGCCGCACAGACTGCGCATCCTGCGGAAGAGCATGCGCTTATTGCTCAAGCTGCATTCAGATGGGGCGCAGCCGGGAATGCGAGCTGCTTATTGAAGGGCTGCCGTCTGCCATCGCTCATCTAAATGCAGGCCGCCTCCCGCCGATGGAGGTGAGGCTGTCCAAGTGGGGCCTAAGTCCCGCCCAAGCTTCGGCAACGGCTAAGGCGCTTCAATTCGCAGAGTCATCGAATAAAGGTAAGATGCCAGTCCGATCCGCACCGGCTGCAATAAGCAACTTTCTGCTTTGGGCGGTTACCGGAGCGGGTAAGACAGAGATGATTTTCCCGCTGATTGAATCTATCTTGCTGCGCGGCGGCAAGGCTCTACTCGCAACGCCGAGGCGCGATGTCGTTATTGAGCTTGATCCGCGTATTCGCAGAGCGTTTCCGTCTGCCTCGGTCGTCACCTTGTACGGAGGCAGCGATCAAAAGTGGGAGCGCGGCGACATTACGCTGGCGACAACACATCAGCTGTTTCGCTTCAGGCAGAGCTTCGACCTTGTTATCTTGGACGAGCTCGATGCTTTTCCATATGTAAACGACTCGACACTCCACTACGCGGCTTACAAAAGCTGCGCCCCAGGCGCAGTTAGACTTCTGCTGTCGGCGACGCCTCCGCAGGCCATGCAGCAGGAGGCGAGACGAGGCTCCTTGCCGCATGCAAGAGTGCCTGTGCGCTATCATCGGCATCCGCTGCCTGTCCCTAAGCTGCTTCGAACCGCAACGGTAGCGAAGCTGCTGATATCAAGGCGGCTTCCGGCATCCTTGTTGTCTGAACTGCGTCGTTCCGTAGAAAGAGGGGCACAATTATTCGTGTTCGTGCAGCGGATCGCACAGGCAGAACCGATGGCAGCCTTGCTGCGCTCGCAGCTCACACTGGCGGAGGTGGAGGCAACTTCTTCGCAAGACGAGGAGCGGGCGATTAAAGTAAAGCAATTCCGTGACGGGAAGATTCGCGTGCTTGTAACGACGACCATATTGGAGCGGGGAGTTACGATACCTCGAAGCGATGTATACATATTAGACGCAGACGGGCGATTGTTTGATGAGGCGTCGCTTGTCCAAATGGCAGGTCGAGCCGGCCGATCCGCAGAGGATCCGGCAGGACGGGTCTACTTCTGCAGCAGCGAACATAGCCGTTCGCAGGCAAGAGCGGTTAGCCATATTAAGGCGATGAATCGTATGGCGCGCAAGCATGGTTATTTGCTCACGAAAATAACCGTAAGGGAGGCAGAGCGATGAGCATAACGTCAATAATAGAATGGATGCGAAGACTTCCAAATACAATTGCAGGACAAGCAGAATGGTTATCTGCACGAACAAAAACATGCGCATTCTGCAAGAAATCGATCCAACCAGGCAAAGGTCATCCCTCAGGCATTAAGCTGCCAATTCATTTGATACAGCAGCTATGCGGCACTTGCTTATCTGCCATTCCATGGTTAACTAGCTCTCGTATTGCATGCCTAAGATGCGGCCGCGGCATTTCATGCGAGGATTGCAGCAGACAGCCGAACAGATCGTTTATATGCAATCGAAGCGCCGTGCAATACGACTCTACGATGAAGAGCTGGCTGGCGCTTTATAAATATAGAGGCAACGAAGAGCTTGGGCCACTGCTTGGCCTCATGCTCCAGCCAGCCTTCGAGGAGCTAAGCCGCCAACTCGGAGCGCCAACGAAGCGAGGCAGCTATAGAGCTTGCTGGGATGCCGTGACGTATGTGCCGGTCAGCTCGGCGCGGGCGGAGGAGCGGGGCTTCAACCAAGCGGAGCAATTAGCAGCCCAGCTTGCTTCCCATTACCAATTGCCGCTGCTGCCGCTGCTTAGCCGCGAGCGGCACACGGGAAAACAAAGCTTCAAGTCGCGTTCGGAACGCATAAGCGATATGAAGAAGCTTTTTCGAGCGGATTCGGCTTCTTTAAGCAAGCTGGAGCAAAGCTATAATAGTGTTAGCCATTCTCTCTCGAGATCACGTGCTAGAGTTATTTTAATAGATGATATCTATACCACGGGCAGTACAGCAGACGCTTGCGCAGAGGAATTAATTGCGAACAGCGACTTTCCATTAGAGGTTTTTGTGCTTACTTGGGCGCGTTCGTAAGCATTTTTATGAATTTCTAATGAAAACGTTGCCTCTATCCGTTAAACTAGGTATATATAGTTTGATAGAGAACGAAAAGGAGGGCTTATGGCGATGAATTTGGATAATTGTCCTCGTTGCGGAAAGCTTTTTGCCAAAGGAATTAGAGAAGTATGTAATGTATGCACACGGGACATTGATAAAGAGTACGAGCTATGTGCAAACTACTTGCGTGAATACAAAGGAGCTATCATTACGGAGCTGTCGGATGAAACCGGCGTATCCATAAAGCAGATTACGAAGTTCATTCGCGAGGGTCGCATTTCCATGGTCAATGCGCCGAATATGTCTTATCCTTGCGAATCGTGCGGAACGCTTATTAGAGAAGGACATCTTTGCGACAATTGCCGTAACAAGTTGACGAAAGCCGCGCAGCAGATGCAAGGCAATCTATCCAAGAAAGATGACCCCCCTAAGGGCTTCTCGTCTACCCAAGGCGCTTATCGCGGACTGGATCGTTATAAGGACAGATAATACTAAATATAGCTAAGACTATAAAATATCGTTTGACTGCGGCCGATAATACTTGTAAAGGTAATCGGCTTTTTTATTTTCATCATCACGGAACGACTGCGACAGCCGTTTGCGTTAGTACGGATAAATCAATGAGGTGAACAAATTGAAGATAAATGAACCTAATCGAATCGGCGCGCTTAACCCTTATCAGAAGCAGAACGAATCACGCATAAGCGAAACGAATAAGGCGAAGAAGAAGGACGAGGTCCAAATTTCTGCAGCGGCCAAAGAACTGGCCACCAGCCAAGCAAGCAGCGCGGAGAGAGCGAAGCAGCTGGAAGAGCTTAAGCAAGCTGTTGCAACGGGAACTTATCATGTAGAAGCCGGCAAAATTGCCGAGAAGCTGTTTCCATACCTAAATAACAACCAGTCGGAATAATGACGGAGGCGGACATCCATGTCTACAGGTGCAATTGTTCGTCTGCTGCAGCAGCAGCATGAGCTGTATGAGCGTCTTCTCGAGCTGGAACAAAGCAAGAAGCCATTAATTATTGCCAATGATGTCGTTCAACTGAACGTCATCACCCAGAAAGAAAAGCTGCTAGCAACGACAGCGGAAGAGCTTGAAAAGAAGAGAGTGTTCGAAACAGCACGCTACTATAAGGATATGGGCTTCCGCTTCCGCAGCGGCGTCATGACGGAGCTCATCAAGTCGGTCAGCAATGCCGACGAGAAGCAGGAGCTCATGAAGCTGCAGCAGGAGCTTGGGGGATTGCTCCAGGAGTTGAAACTAGTGAACGATCTGAATCAGCAACTGATTCACCAGTCGCTTACGTTCATTAACTTTTCGATCGATCTCATGCAGGAGAATCCGAACGAGGACGTTACCTATCAGCATCCGATGAGTCAACAATACAATAACAATAAACGCAACACCTGGTTCGATTCCAGAGCTTAACGAGGAGATGACACAATGAGATCAACCTTCCATTCGCTAGAAACGGCGAAGCGCGGCTTGTTCACGCAGCAGGCAGCGATTAATACGGTAGGCCATAATATTTCGAATGCGAATACGGAGGGGTATTCCCGGCAAAAGGTCAATATGGTCGCATCGCGATCGATTGAAGCTTATGGGATGAATCGATCCATTGCTCCAGGTCAATTGGGAACAGGTGTTGAATTTACTTCAATCACACGTATTCGCAACGCTTTTCTTGATGAGCAGTATCGCGAACAAAGTCAGAGTCTCGGAAGCTTATCGATCCAGACAGATACATTGAGCAAGCTGGAAGGTTACGTGAATGAGCCCTCGGAAACGGGAATCAGAACGGTTCTTGAAAACTTCTGGAGCGCATGGTCCGATCTTAGTAAAGATCCAGAAAACGTAACCGGCCGCGAGATTTTACAGGAAAACGCCAAAGCTCTTGTAGAGACCTTTAACGAATTGAGCCGTCAATTGACGGATCTCGATGCCGATTTAACGGAAAACGTTGATGTCAAAGTAACTGAATCCAATTCTTTGCTTCAGACGATTTCATCGCTCAATTCAGAGATCAGAAGGATCGAATCGTTGGGCGACGATGCGAACGATCTTCGCGATCAAAGGGATTTGATGACGGACAAGCTCTCGAAGATCGTTAATATTAACGTAACGGATACAGAACTGGGCTATCAGATCTCGATGGGTAACATGAATTTGGTTCAGGGTGGAACGATGACGTCGATAACTTCCCAAGATGTAGAGACTGCCGTAGCGAACGGGACGCTTATCGGCGGCGAAATTCACGGGATGATCGTGTCGCGAGACACCTACGTATCGGAGTTTCAGCAGCAACTTGATACTCTCGCCAACACACTAGCGAACGGAGAGTTTCAGGTTACCGTTCCGGCAGGTTGGGTGAAGCCCGGTACGACGGTTGCTACTACAGCTCCGGAGGTTGTTACTGTTCAAGGCATCAATGGCCTGCACAAGCTGGGTTACTCGTTGGGTTCTCCGGCTGAGCAAGGTGAAGATTTCTTTACGTTCAAGCTTGGAGCTACGGGGATAACGGCAGCCAGCATAACGCTTAATCCGACGATTGCCTCCGATGCTAATAAGATTGCCACATCGCTTCGAACTTCGACGGACGGGGCAGGAGTGACGACCGTCGTCAAAGGAAATAATGGACTTGCACTTCTTATGTCCGAGCTGAAAGATGTGAAGGTATCCTTCGACGAGACAGCTATTGGCGGAGGTGTCACCAGCGCTAAGATAGGTGATTTCTATGGAGCGATTGTCGGAGCATTAGGTGTTCAAAGTCAGGAATTGAATCGAATTTACACCAATACGCAGACGCAGCTCGATCAAGTGGAGAGCAGTAGACAGTCCGTCAGCGGCGTCTCGCTCGACGAGGAAATGTCTGATCTGATCAAATACCAGTATGCATATAGCGCCTCGGCACGTTTTATGACCACTTTTGACCAGATGCTGGAGAAGCTTATCAACGGCACAGGCGTGGTTGGCCGCTAACAGAATAGACTTATAGTAGGAGGTTAACGTTATGTCACTTCGCGTTACGCAAGGCATGATGCATTTGAATATGATGCGCAATCTGAATCGCAATATGGGCCAAATGGCGAACCTGCAGGAACAGACGGCAACGGGACGCAAGCTGAACAAGCCGTCAGACGATCCGGTTGGGATTACTTATTCGGTCCGGTACCGAACGGAATTATCGGGTAACGAACAATATCAGAAGAATGTCGATTCAGCGATATCATGGCTTGATTTCAATGATACGGTTCTGGGGCAAGCCAACGACGTTCTGCAACGCGTTAAGGAATTGGCAACTCAAGGTTCAAACGGAACGAATCCGGATATCGCTCTTGATAACGTCAAGAACGAGATAATCCAGTTGAAATCGCAATTATCCGATATCGCAAACAGTCAATTTAACGGAAAGTATGTTTTTAACGGAGAGAAGTTTGACCAAGTACCTTACGGGACGGATCCGAAGTCGAACGTTACAGATACCGGCGTCATCAACTATGCGATTGGCGTTAATACCACTCTGGATATTAATTTGTCCGGGAATCAAGTTTTTGGAGCTAGTGACCCGGCGGGTACCGGGAACAATGTATTCTCCGTCCTTGATCGCGTTATTACCGCTTTGGACAATGGAACACACGCAGCTGTTAGCGCAGAAATTCCGAATATTGAAGCAAGTATGGATCGCATTATTAATGCGAGGTCCGAGATCGGCGCTCGTACGAACCGTGTAGAATTAGTGCAGAATCGTCTTGCAGACATGGAGATTAATTTGACGGATATGCAGTCGAAGACGGAAGATGCCGATTATGAAAAATTACTGATCGATGCTCAAATCAATGAAAACATCTATCAAGCATCTCTGTCGGTCGGTGCGAAAATCGTAAGCAAATCGCTGGTTGATTTCTTGAGCTAGCCATGACATTGCCTATTCCGCAAATTCAAATTCAGTCTGTTTCTGGGAGAATCGGCATTCAATCACAGAGCGGGCAATATGAGATCAGACAAACGCCGGCGACGATCGATATACAGACGACCGACACGGTAATCGATATTCAGACGGAGCAGCCAGTCGTCATTATCGATATGACGAAGACACGGAATGCTCTATCGGGCGGCAAGCCTGAAGCCTTTTGGAATCGTATCTATAGCTCTTACCAAGACTGCGCGATTCGCTATATCCAGCGAACGGTCCAAGAGTATAATCAAATAGGCGATCTGACCGCTGGAGGCAATCCTGTCGCCGATGTGGCCAAGCAGTCTTTATCGCAACAAGATTTAAAACTAAATGTATTTGGTCCCGCTGCTTACGATAATGTTGATTTTCAAGCCATAATATCTAAGCCCGAGGTTAATGTACAAGTTGGGCGTGCAGATATCAACGTGAAGGTGAATAAGCCGGATATTCAATATAACAGAGGCAGTGTAAACGTCTATATGGAGCAATATGCCTCGGTAACGATTACACCGCCAATTATTGACTTGACCTATTAATAACGTCATAATTTGTTAAAGCTATATAATCGACCTCGATTCTATAGCTTTTTATTTTATCTGATAATACTATGGAGTGTGACTCGCATGCTTATTGAATCCACCCGATTCGGGAATTTTAAATACGAAGAAGCCGATATCATTACATTTCAACAAGGGATTCCCGGTTTTAAGCATCTGCGCAAGTATATTTTGATCGAAATTGCAGAAAGCCCGTTTTATTATTTGCAATCGTTAGAGGATGGCGCTGTCACTTTTATTACCGCGACGCCGTTTGATTTTTATGAAAATTACGAATTTGATCTGCCGGATCATATTAAGGCGGAGTTGGAATTAACGGATGAGGCATACGTAAGGGTCGTAAGCATTGTCAGCATTCAGGATGATCTTGCAAAAGCGACGATTAATCTAACCGCGCCTATCGTCATCAATGGCTCCAAACAGTTTGGACTGCAATACATATTGTCTGATAATAAATATTCTATACGGCAACCGCTGTTCTTGGAGCACGGAAACCAGGATGGAGGAAAGTGAGATGCTGGTCTTAACGAGAAAGAAGGGCGAATCGTTGTTAATCGGCGATGAAATCGAGTTAAGCATTCTGGAGGTTAGCGGAGATATTGTTAAGATTGGTATTAAAGCCCCTAAAGAAATCAACGTGTTACGCAAGGAGCTATATACTTCTGTCGAAGAAATGAACCGCTCGGCAGAAAATTCGTCCATCAACGACGAAGCGTTGAAAAATCAAATAAATTTCCTGAAAAAAATGAAATAAGCTATAAACTTCTTTCTTTAGTTGTCGATATATATATTAGGCCGCTAAGCGGTTAACCACAAGGATGTGGGAATACAATTTCAGGGAGGAATTATCAATGCGTATTAATCACAACATTACAGCTTTGAACACACACCGCAACATGGGTCTTAACAACACAGCTGCGGGCAAATCGATGGAAAAATTGTCTTCCGGTCTTCGCATCAACCGTGCGGCTGACGACGCTGCAGGTCTTGCAGTATCCGAGAAAATGCGCGGCCAAATCCGCGGTCTTGAAATGGCTCAACGCAACGTTCAAGACGGTATCTCGTTCGTACAAACAGCTGAGGGCGCTATGAACGAAGTTAGCTCCATGCTAAGCCGTATCAAAGAACTTGTTGTTCAAAAAGCAAACGGAACATACTCGACGTCCGATAAATCGAACATCGATCTTGAGCTTACGCAATTGACTGCACAAATCGACGAAATCATGACTTCGACAACATTTAACGGCATTAAAATCAACACAACTGCTGGTGTTAAGATTCAATCTGACGACAGCAAACAACAAATTACGCTTTCCGGTATCGTTGATACTGATTTCAAAGGCAAAGCAACTGACTTCACTGCAGCAGCTACTACGACTGCACTTTCTTCGATTGAAACTGCAATCGGAGCGGTTTCCACTCAACGTGCTACTTTGGGTGCTAAACAAAACCGTCTTGAGTACACTTCGAACAACTTGGGCACAACGGTTGAGAACCTTACAGCTTCCGAGTCCCGTATCCGTGACACGGATATGGCGAAGGAAATGGTTAAGCTCACGAAGGACAACATCCTTCTTCAAGCTTCCCAAGCTATGCTTGCTCAAGCGAACTCGCAGCCGCAAGGCGTTCTGTCCTTGCTTCGTTAATTTTTATCGCAACATTAAAGAAGGGGGATCTTGGATTGACCAAGGTCTCCTTTTTTTACTTGATAGCATAGAGAGTAAAATTTATCATTTGACTAACAAAGTTATTGGATTTATCCGATATTATACTATAGGGAAAATATATTGTGAGGTGGCAAAGCGATGATAAATATTTCATCCAACAACACCGCGCCAGGTTTCATGACAGTTCAGAACGTAGGCAACGGAGCCGGTAAAGAAGCGCAATCGAACGAACCGATTCAAGTTAAAAACGAGGTCCCAAAGACAGAGGGCAACGTATCTAAACATAAGCTTGAGGAAAGCCTGGATCGCATTCTTAAAGCTATTCAAGGTCCAAATACAACCATTGAACGATCGATACATGAAGGTACCAAGCAAGTCGTTTATAAAGTAAAGGATAATTCAACCGGCGAAGTTCTTCGACAATTCCCGGAAGAGAAGTTGTTGGATGCCGCTGCAAAAATTATTGAGATTACAGGTATTATGGTTGACGAAAAAGTGTAGAGAGGAGTTGCGGAGTAATGAGATTATCAGGTTTGGCATCTGGACTTGATGTAGACTCAATGGTGAAAGAACTGATGAAGGCTCGCCAATCGTCATATACGAATCTAGTGAAGAAGAGGACATTGTCTGAATGGAAACAAGAAGACTATCGTTCGATAAGCACGAAAATCGTTGATTTCAGAAATAATAAGCTGACTAATTACAATATGTCGAATGCAATCAGCGCCAAGACTTCGCAGGTTAGCGGAGATACGAACGCCCTAACCATCAATTCAACGAGTTCAACTGCCACAGGTACGATATCAGTTGAAGTGACGAATGTAGCAAGTACTGCTACTGAGTTGTATTCATTCTCGGATCCTACTCAAAACGTGGCTCTAAAGGATTTAGGCTTCACGGCAGAATTGGACGGGTCTAATAATCCGACAGGCAATGTTGTTATCAAGATTAATGATAAAACCTTGTCTATTTCCGAGGATGCGACATTAAGCGAATTGGCATCTTTCATTAATACGAATAGCGCTGCTTTAAAAACGACGGCTGTTTATGCTTACGATGCAAATACTGGAGTAAGCAAGCTTTCCTTAACGGGTACGAAGACAGGAAATGATAGTCTGAAGATTGATGCTTTCGCTACATCAACCGGGTTCTCAGAGCCCAAAAAGACGATCAGCGTGGGCAGCGATGCGAGTATTGTGGTCAACGGCATCAGTTACACAAGCAACAATAATAGATTTGCTGTCAACGGCATGGACTTTACGGTTAAAGCTAAAACTGCAGTAGGAAATCCCTCTACAATTACTGCGGTTCAAGATACCAGTAAAATCATCGATACAATTAAATCATTTGTAGCGGATTACAACAACATCATTAGTTCAGTTAATTCTGAGCTCTCTGAAGCGAGAAATCGTACTTTTAGTCCGCTAACCAGCGATGAGAAAGCGGAAATGAATGAAGATGATGTTAAAAACTGGCAAGATAAAGCAAGAAGCGGCACACTGAGAAATGATAGCACGCTGAGCCGATTCGTATCCGATTTGCGCCTTGCTGCTACTTCTTTAGTAAGTGGAATTAAGGATAGTTCCGGTAACAGTATACAAATCGGTATTACGACAGGTAGTTACTCGGAGAAGGGCAAGCTCGTACTGGATGAAAGTAAACTGCGAAGCGCCTTGGAATCGAATCCGGAAGAAGTAATTTCATTGTTTTCGAATAATTCAACTGGCGTGTTTAAAAAAATGACAACTACATCTATGGATGCATTAACGGAATTGTCCAAGAAAGCGGGAACTTCGCTTACCAGTACGGATTTGAACAGTACTTTCCTCGTTAATTCGTCGTTAAGTACTGAAATCAATCAAATGAAACTTAAAGAGACAGATATGGTCAAAAGGTTAACTAGGCTTGAGACACAGTATTATAAGCAATTTACTGCAATGGAGACGGCAATTAATAAATTCAATTCCCAGTCTGGTTCTTTATCCAGCTTTATGTAAGATCTAAAGGAGTGTATATATAATATGATAAATTCACCATATCAAATCTATCAGCAATCGTCCGTTCAGACCGCAAATGGTGAAAAGTTAATTATCATGCTGTATGAAGGAGCGATCCGCTTCACTAAATTAGGTATTGAAGCGATTCATAAGCATAATTATGAGGCCGCTAATACTAATTTTTTGAAAGCGCAGGCTGTTGTAAACGAGTTAATTGCTTCGCTTAATTATGATTATGAAATCTCTCAAAATCTGCTTGGAATTTACGAGTATATGTTACATTGCCTCATCAAAGCAAACGTAAGCAAAACTGCGTCAATTGCTGAAGAAGTCGCGGAGCATTTACAGGAATTGCTAGCAGCTTGGAAGCAAATATTGAGCGGAAATACTGGTAGACAACAAACTGCAGCGGACATGGTTTGATATGGTTGAGCTTATCACATCCTTGTTAAATGTAACGATTGCGACGGCAGACCGTATCCATGAAGTTTATGATGAAGAATTGCACGATCTTCTACTGCTTCGCGATGAGGTCATAATCCGTCTTCAGGAACAGGATGCTATTTCCCAATTGGAGAAGGAATTACTAGCGCAAATCATGCAATACGATAGTCATATTAACGAACGAATGAAATATCTCATGGAAGAAGCTTCTCAAGAACTATCGAAGTTACGGATGTCACAGTTACAAAAGAACAGGTACGACTCCGCATACGTACCCGAAAGTTACTTTATTGATCGAAAAGAGTAATGCATCAGAAAACTGCTGGGATCTTTTCCTAAGCAGTTTTTCTTATGAAAAGAACCATAAAAGCCGATATACAAACTAAAACTATAACACTTTGTAAAAGGCGGCTATGTGATGCATAATGAAATCGATAATATATTTGAAATCATTGAGGATATTAAGTTGTTTCTGCCGCGGTTAGAGAAAGCGTGCGATTCGGTCTCAGAATTGTTTTACGACAAGATGACTACGGAATCTTGGGACATATTTAGTCAAGTGATTGCGGGAATCGACGATTTATACAAAACGTTAAATGCCGTAAATAGCGGGTTGTTGGAACATGAAATTAACTTTGGCATACAGCCGATTATAAATAGTACCTGCATGCTAATCGAGCAAAAGTATCACATGTTAAATACGCAACTCGATAATGATCGACATATAGCTGTCGGAGATATTATTAGATATGAATTCAAACCGCTTATTCAAGAGTTGTCTAACAGCTTAGGTGAAGAAAAGCAAACAATGGAAAATCGGTTTCAGCTTAATTTAAAGGTATTGATGAATGATTATCCCGAAACAGTCAAGCGTTTGAAACAACTTAAACGAGATCATGTCAATTATCAAATCATCAATGCTAAAAACGGAATGCCTAATTTGCATGTACGTACTACAACGGGGGACTGCGCCCCGATCTATAGTTTATATGATCCCTCGTATGAGGCCATAAGATGGACGGAACGAATACCTGGTAAGGTTGCGGGATATAACCATACCATCGTATTTGGGTTTGGTTTCGGCTATCATTTACATGAAGCCGCACATTGCCTTAGGGACACAAATGTCTATGTCATAGAGCCGGACGAACAAGTATTTCTTGCCGCCATTCATGCGATCGATTTAGAAACCTATTTTCAATCTGTCGTCCCCAAAGAGATCTTTTTAGGTCAGGATAAAGTGCGTTTAGGAGAACTATTAAGGGATTTATATATAGACAGTGGCAATAAAATAGCCACTATAGATTTGCCAAGCTATAACCACTTATTTTACAACGAGAAGCTAAAGCTGAAGGAACTCATTCATCAGGCCTCTTGGTCATATTTGGTAAATATTAGCACAATGAATATATTGGGATTGCAACATGTCAAAAATGTTTTATACAATATCGCAGCCAATCTAAGTTCAACAGCAGTTACAACGTTACAGCAATCATTACACGGCCTATCCGCCATTATTGTAGGGGCAGGACCTTCCTTGGAGAAGGATATACATGTATTGAAAAGGCTCAAGAATCATGCGCTTATTATTGCAGCGGGTTCTGCTATTCAATCTTTGCAGCATTATGGAGTAGAACCGCATCTCGTTGTATCTATGGATGGCGGAGAAGAAAATTTTAAAGCTTTCAAGGAAATTAATCGTAAAAACATTCCGATGGTTTATATTCCGCAAATCAATTATCAGATTATGGATATTCAATACGATAACACATTCCATGCTTATTTTAAGAGCGATCCTGTTACTAATTATTTTATGGAGACTCCACCTGTGTTTCATTCTAATTATTCGGTTACCGGTACGGCAATACAATTAGCTGTCTTTTTAGGATGTGCCGAGATCATATTTACTGGACAAGATTTATCGTATCCTACAGAAAGTATGTACGCTACCGGCGCTAAGCACATCCATACGGATAAGATGCAAAGTACTGTAGAACAGGCTAGCGAGCTCATTGAGAACGTACAAGGCGGAATGAACAGAACGAATATGAAGATGCAGGTTACGCTAGCGAATATCGAGAAGGAAGTTCAAAACACGGATAATGTTCAATTTATTAACGCAAGTCAATTAGGCGCAAAAATTGAGAATACAAAGTACGAACTTATGGAAAGCGTAGCAAACAGGCTATGCGATCAGCAAAGCGTTGGGATAATGATAGAACAAGTGCTTGGAAATCATAAACAAGCGTATGACGATTCGCAAAGGAAAGAGATTGAAGCGAAGTTAAGGGAGATGCCACAGTTAATCGCTGAAGTAGACGATATCGTAAGTAATGTGAAGAAACGGTTAGATAAGCTTCAGTTGCTTGGTCAAACCAATCCTAATAAGTGTTTGGAATCAATGGCGATTATAGAGGATTATTGGGGCTCCATAGTAAATAGCAAACCATTTATTGTTATGTATGTATACGTATTAGGGGCCGAAGTGCATGTGTTTGATCGCAAGTTGCCTGAGCTGGCCGAAGAAAAAAACATTCAAAGAAAAGCAGAAATGTTTGTAACGGTGTTAGGAAAGCTCATTGATCGAATTGCAGAAACGAATAAACATCTTACGGAGTATTTAGAAGAGTCGATTGCCCGGATTGAGCGATTAACAACAACATAACTTTTGCTTTGGATATATTTACAAAAGCCCGTCAGTGTATATTCCTGATGGGTTTTATTATATTATCGGCGTCTTGGTCCGATATATACAATAAGTAGTAAGAGGGGGAGTACCGTGGATCAGCAACTAAGTGAGATAAACAGCAGCATGACTGAGATTGTGTTATTTCTGCCTAAATTAATCGAGGCTTCTTCTAATGCCGCTGAAAGCATGGTGGTAAAGCCGACTGACGAGGAATGGCGGCAAATCGTTGATATAATCGAAGGCATAGACGATTTATATAAAGCATTATCGATTCTTAGCGAAGATCTTCATAAATTGGGATACAAGCATGTACTGCAGCCTGTTATCGAGACTGCCGTTAATGAAATAAAAGACAAGTTCTATGCAATGAACACCGCTATGGATCAAGACAATTACATCGAAGCAAGCGATTGTATTAGCTTTGAATTAATACCTGTATTTCATAGATTGACCTTAGAACTCGGACAAGACGATCTGCAGAGAGGCAATCGTTTCGAGTTCAATGCGAACTATCTGCAAAGTCACAAGCCATACATATATGAGGGGCTAGATGGTCTAACAAAAGACATTCGGAAGTATCAAACGGTTACTAGCAAGAGCGGACTTCCTAATCTTTATGTGGAACAAGACGGGCAAGCCCCCTTTTTTTTGAACAGTCGATATAATCCTGAGCATGAAGTCGAACGATGGAGCAACAAATTAACTGTAACGAGTCACGACGTGACGAGCGCTTTCTTTTTCGGCTTCGGGCTAGGTTATCACGTCCAGCACTATATGGAACTATATCCGAATCACAAAATATATATTTATGAACCGGATATCCAAATTTTTTTGGCGGCAATGGAAGTCGTTGATTTTCAATCCCTATTTGAAAATAACAGCATTGCGAGCTTTGTTGTAGGCAATGACAGAAAACAAAGGGAAGCAATGTTTTATCATTTTGCAAGATATATGAAAGGGGAGCCACAGTTATTCGCTCTTCCCATGTATGACCGTATTGCACAAGACGATTTGCATCTCTTCTTTAAAGAAGCTGTATCAGCCGTTACCAACTTTAATAGTTCGATCAAAATGACAGAGATGTTCGGGGCGGAATGGGTTCGAAATAGTTTGTACAATTTATCCGCCACATTACATTCCCCTTCGTTAGCGGGATTGAAGAGCAAATTTGACGGGAAGACAGCCGTCATTATTGGAGCAGGTCCTTCACTGGAACTGGATGTGGAGTGGCTGTTAAAGCTCAAAAAACACGCTATTCTAATTGCTGCAGGATCTGCTGTTCAATCCTTGCTCCATTATGGAATTACTCCTCATCTAATCGTCTCTATCGACGGAGGGGAATCAAACTACAACGTGTTTAAAAATATTAATATTGAAGGTATACCGCTGGTCTATGCGCCTATGATCAACTATCAGATAATCGATCGGAATCCTAGAAATCTCGTTCATGTATTTTTAGATAACGATTGTACGATGGATCATTTTTTGGATGCAAAGCAGGAAGAACCGAGGTTCCTCTCTACTTACTCCGTAACAGGGACTGCGATACAAGCGGCGATATATATGGGGTGTAATACGATTATATTTACAGGTCAGGACTTATCCTATCCCGACAATACGATGTATGCTGCGGGAACGCGGCATAAAACCGATGAAGAAATGAAAGAGGTTGTCAATAGTGCGGAGCTATTCGTCGACAATGTGCATGGAGGCAAAAATCGAGTTTCTCCTGGGATGGAGCAAACGCTTGCGAATATCGAAGATCTGCTAGAACGTTTTCCTCATATACGCTTTGTGAATTCATCAAGCAAAGGGGCAAAAATAAAGCATACGGTGTATCAGCCTATGGACGAAGTCTATCATAGCTTAAACCGTGAATTAATAGATGAATCTATTGTTATGGATGAAATGGCTAAGCTTCGATTGTACAATGAAAATCGCATTTCGGTTATGATGGATAAAATAAAGAGATTACCGACTGAGATGAATAAGTTCGAGGCAACGTTAATTAAATTAGAACAGCAGATCAGTCAGTTGCCCGAATGGAGCAGGACAAATACGAATAAATGTTTAAACACCTTTTACCAAATAGATTCGGAATGGAAAGCTATGCTGAGGAGCGATCCGTTTCAAGGATTGTATTTGAAAGTGTGCAGGAATGAATTGCTAGAATTCGAAAGAGACTTGCCGGAATTTGCCGGAGAGTCTGATCTAATAAAAAAAGCAAATCTTGCAGTTAAGACTATGCTGCCTCTCATCCAATCCATGCAGGGTAAAACATCCGAGTTCAAGAGTATGGTTAGTGAGATGCTTGAACGAATAAAGAACAAAATGTAGTAGCACAAGCTCATAGGAGGGAAAACGATGCAAGGATATTTTACAGACAAAAGAGTGTTGATTATCGGCGGGACAGGAACAATCGGACAGTCCCTCGTCTCAACGATATTGCAGGATCAGCCGCAGGTCGTTCGTATTTTCAGCCGGGATGAGTATAAACAATTCGAAATGCAGCAAATGTTGAGAGAACATACCAATGTTCGATTTCTGATCGGCGATATCAGGGATTACACAAGAGTTCGTCGAGCTATGCAGGATATTGATTATGTTTTTCATGTTGCCGCAATGAAGCATGTGCCCGCATGCGAATATAACCCTTTCGAAGCGGTACAGACAAATATTATTGGAACTCAGAACGTGATTCAAGCCTCTATTGACAGCGGTGTGCAGAAGACGGTGTTTACGAGCACGGACAAGGCGATATCTCCTTCCAATACCTATGGGGCCTCCAAACTGATGGCGGAGAGACTAATCTCCGCTGCTCAATATTACGGGGGAGCCGGCAAGACTAAATTTGCGGCCGTAAGATTTGGCAATGTCATGGGCTCAAGGGGATCTGTGATACCGCTATTCCAAAAACAGATCGTTGGACAACGAAGCATAACATTAACGGATTCTCGCATGAGCAGGTTTATGATGTCTCTTAAGCAAGCGACAGAGCTCACGATCCGGGCGATGACGATGGCTCAGGGCGGAGAAGTGTTTATACTGAAGATGCCGGTTATCATGCTGCAGGAGCTAGCGGAAGTCGTCATTGAAGAAACCTGCAAAGAGCGGCATATATCTTCTTCCGAAGTGAGTATCGAGGAAATCGGTATTAGACCTGGCGAGAAGTTGTTTGAAGAATTGATGACGGAGGACGAGTCGGTTAACGCATTTGAATTTTCGGATATGTTCGTCATTCCCAATCAGTATATTGGCAAGCGTATTTACGATAATGCCAAGCCTGCACCGATTAAAAGTTACGCATCCAATAACGCGCCAATCATTACCAAAGAAGAAATTCGACAAATGTTAATTCAAAATCAACTGATTATATCTAATAACGAAATGGTGATGAGCTAGAATGAAGAAGGTCGCTATCGTTCAAGCAAGATTGGGATCAACCCGATTACCGAGCAAGGTGCTCATGCCGCTTATGGATAAAACCGTGCTGGAGCATGTAGTTGACCGGTTGCGCCAGGTGCCCTTAATCGATGAGATCGTCATTGCGACTACGATTAAAGCGAGTGATGACGCCATTATAACAGAGGCGGAAAGGATCGGGGTTGCGTGGTATAGGGGCAGTGAGGATCATGTATTGTCGCGTTATTATGAGGCCGCTAAGCAATATAAGGCCGATATCGTCATTCGAATTACATCGGATTGTCCTGTAATCGATCCTGAGATCACTAACGAAACGATACGTTTCTTTCTGGAACGTAAAGTCGACTACGCAAGCAATACAATAGAAAGAACTTTCCCACGTGGCTTGGATACTGAAGTGTTTACGATGGAAGGACTCGAGGTTGCCTATAATGAGGCCCACATCGCCGATCAGTATGAGCATGTAACACCTTATTTTTATCAAAATCCGAATCGATTCAAGCTTGCCTATTACACGGGAGAGTCGGATTATTCGCATTACCGCTGGACGCTGGATACGGAAGAGGATTACTGTCATTTAAAGGAAATATACAATCACCTGTATACCAGCGGTCATATATTTCACTGGAGCGAAGCAGTAAAGCTAATGGAACAATATCCTGCGTTAGTAGATATTAATAAGCATATTGAACAAAAGAAACTTAACCCATTGATATAAAACGCTTTAAATAATGAATAAATTATTAATGGGTTTGATGCGAAAAGACATTTGTTAAATATGGAAAAAGATGAGTGAGGTTCATGATGAGATTATTGCTTTTTGGGGCTTCGGGCATGCTTGGACAAGCGCTGACTAATGAGGCCAAATTGCGAGATTATGAGGTCATAACCGTTTCTCGTCGTCATGGCGAACGTAGAGCGGATATAACCGATGACCATTCCATTCGACAAATTATTAATGATACCAGACCTGATCTTATAATTAATGCCGCAGCATCGGTTAATTTGAAAGAATGCTCGGACAATCCCGGGTATGCTTATGCAGTGAATGCGCGCAGCGTTGGAATAATGGCCAATATGTCACGTTTAGTCGATAGTTACTTCGTACATATTTCGACAGACCATTATTTTACCGGGCATGGTGCTGAAAAACATAATGAAACTAGACAAGTGGATCTGGTTAATGAATATGCACGGACCAAATATGCTGGCGAAGCGTTTGCTTTGACCAATCCAACGTCTTTAGTTGTGCGGACGAATATTGTAGGATTTAGAGGGTACGAGGACTCGATGACCTTTGTCGAATGGGTGATCGATTCCCTGCAGAAGCAGCGAAAGATTACGATGTTTGATGATTATTTTACTTCAAGCATAGATGTTAGAAATTTTTCTGCCATTCTCTTTGATATGATTATTACTAAAGCATCCGGGGTATGGAACATAGCAAGCAGCGAGGTCTCATCTAAGAAGACATTTATCGAGGCGTTAGCGAAATCGCTTGAATACCGTTTGGACGAGGCGGAAGATGGCAGCGTTGATCATATTAAAGACGGAATCGATAGAGCGGAAAGCTTGGGGCTGGACGTGGCTAGAGCAGAAAGCCGAGTAGGGTACGCATTTCCTGATTTGCAAGGCGTGATATCGTCTCTGAAAAATGATTTTATAGAAAAGAGGCTAGCTGGTCATGAATAAAACAATTCGAATAAACGAATTCGAGATCGGACGCGATCTGCCGGCTTATTTCATAGCGGATATTGCCTCGAACCATGACGGGGATTTGGAACGGGCGAAGGAATTGATTTGGATTGCGAAGGAAGCGGGAGCGGATGCGGCGAAGTTCCAGCATTTCGAAGCGAGTAAAATCGTAAGCGCGGTAGGTTTCGAGAATCTTAAAGTAGGACACCAATCTTCATGGGAAAAAAGCGTGTTTGACGTATACAAGCAGTACGAGTGCAATCGCGACTGGACGGCCGAGCTTGTTCGTACAGCAAAGGAAGCGCAAATCGACTTCATGACAACGCCATACGATTATGAAGCCATCGAATTATTGGAACAATATGTGCCGGCTTTTAAGATTGGCTCCGGTGATATAACCTGGATATCGCTTATCGAGAAAATCGCTCAGTATAATAAGCCGATACTAATCGCGACCGGAGCATCTTCTTTAGAAGACGTGGACCGCGCTATGGAGGCAATTAGACCATTTAATGATCAAATTGTACTTATGCAATGCAATACAAATTACACAGGGGATCTTAGCAATCTAAAGCACGTGAACTTGCGAGTGCTTCAAATGTATGCGCAGCGCTATCCGGATGTCATCCTTGGTTTATCCGATCACACGCCCGGCCATGCAACGGTACTTGGAGCTATCGCTTACGGTGCGAGGGTAATCGAGAAACATCTCACAGACAGCAATGATCGTATAGGCCCTGATCACCTTTTCTCCATGAATCCTGTCACTTGGAGGGAAATGGTTGACCGAAGCAGAGAGCTAGAGGCTGCTTTGGGCGACGGCGTAAAGCGGATCGAGGACAACGAGCTGGAAACGTCCGTCGTTCAACGCCGCTGCCTTCGGTTAAAGAGGGATATTGCTCCGGGCGAAACGATTAGCCAAGGGGATTTGGAGGTACTACGTCCGGCTCCGGCAGGTTCATTGGCACCTTATCAAGCTTCTCAAGTGATTGGTAGGAAAATCTCGGTCGCGAAAAAGCAAGGCGAAGCCCTATATTTGACGGATGTGGTGATTTAATATGTTAGTCGGACAAGTCGTTGGGTTAAGAGCGATTGAAAGAAACGATTTAAGCCAATTAATGGCTTGGAGAAATAAGCCGGAGTTCCGTCGATATTTCCGCGAATACAGGGAGTTGAATAGCGATAATCAGAATCAGTGGTTCGAGAAGCTTGTTCTAGGCGACAGGAATACGGTTATGTTCGCCATTACGGAACTATCAACCGACCGGTTGCTTGGCGCCGGCGGATTATGTTATATCGATTGGGTTAATAGAAGCGCGGATTTCTCGATCTATATCGGAGCAGATGAGCTGTATATTGATGAGCTATATGCGGATGATGCAGCCAAAGTGATGATGGCCTATGGCTTCGATGAGCTTGGACTGCATCGTTTGTGGGGCGAAATCTATGAATTCGATGTCGCCAAACAAGAATTTTTTGGAAGAATCGGTTTTAAAGAAGATGGCAGGCTGAGAGATACCCATTGGGCTGAGGGAAGTTGGCATGCGTCGATTTATTATAGCTGTTTGATGAACGAGTACATTAATAGAAGAAAAGGTGATTAAGCATGAACATTTTACTTACCGGCGGAGCCGGATTTATCGGTAGATGGGTGGCAAAGCAATTGCTTGCCGACGGGCACTCGGTATGGGCGCTTGATGATCTTTCCAATGGGCGCGAACAAAACATCGCGGAGTTTCGCGAGCATCCCGGTTTCAAAGCATTTATTAAAGGGTCGATCCTAGATGAATCGCTGATGGAATCTTTGTTCCACACTCATTCTTTTGACATCTGCTATCATCTCGGAGCATCTATTAATGTCCAAGATTCGATAGACGATCCGCGTACGACCTTTAACAACGATACAATCGGAACATTCTATATTATGGAACAATGCCGCAAGCATAACGTCAAAGTCGTATTTATGAGCACTTGCATGGTATATGACCGTTGCATAGACGAAGAAGGAATTACGGAGAAGCACCCAATTAAGCCGGCCTCGCCTTATGCGGGAGCCAAGATCGCGGCCGAGAACATGGTGCTATCCTACTATTTCGCATATGGGCTGCCAACGGTCGTGATTCGTCCATTTAACACGTACGGGCCGTTCCAGAAGACAGGCGGAGAAGGCGGCGTCGTAGCCATATTCGTTAAAAACAAGATTGCTGGTAAAGACGTGAATATTTATGGCGAAGGAACGCAAACGCGCGACTTGCTTTATGTTGAGGATTGCGCGCGCTTTGTCGTGGAGGCGGGTTACTCGGATAAGGTTAATGGCCACATAGTAAATGCCGGGCTAGGAAGAGATATATCGATCAACGAGCTCGCTTTATTAATCGTAGGAGACAGCAGCCGGATCCACCATGTGGAACATATCCATCCTCAGAGCGAAATTCAAAAACTGCTTTGCAACTATGCCAAGGCCAATGAATTACTGGGCTGGAAGCCGCTGGTTTCATTGGAAGAGGGCATTAAGCGTACGGAGCAATGGATAACTTCAACAGATCTGATCTAGCAAAGGAGACTTAGCACTTGGGCTCAGAAGTAAAAGATTTATTAGCGACTTTAAAAGAGCAAAAGCTGGAGATAGAGCAACTTTTAACCGATAATATGCTCGCGCAAGCCGAAGAGAATATCAATCGGTACGGCAGTCTAGTGAATAATGCCGATTACTATATCTTAAAGGCGACTTTGCATTTTCAAAAGGGAGAAGCGGAGCAAACGCGGGAGATCCTTCTCGAGGCTTTGCGGAAGCATCCTTTTCATTTTGAAATCCATATGAACTTGGGAGTCGTATATGAAGCGCTGAATGACAGCTTTACAGGAACCAAGCATTACGCGTATGCCGCCAAGTATGCGCCAACGGCCATGGAGAAAGAGGAGGGAATTTCCAATCTCGAACGTTTGATAACCGAGCTGACTCATGACCGCAGCATCAATCAAAAACAACTGGATGCAAAAATTGTTGAGTGCAATAAAATCATGAAGGAAGGGGATGCTAGAGCATTCCCATTTGACCAACACGGCGAAAGCTTAATTCGAAAAGTCATGCATGCAGGCACAGCCCAAGAATATATGTTTAATATGTACAAGTCGCATGCCATTATTGATGCTACTAACGGGAGTCGTCTTTACTTCAAAACGGAGATGTTCAAGGGGAATGAAGCAGCGAATGAAGCCAATGTCGAGCTATTGGGTCCTTCAATCGTTCCTGTGTCCTTGATAGATCCGCTGACGGCTGTTGAATTTACGATTAATGACAATCATTATTCCTTTTCAGATCGAAACTTAGCGTTAAATAGGTACCATTATCTAAAATTCAACGAGACCGGAATGCTGAAGGTAGAGGCCAACAAGCCAATATTTGTCGGACATCCTATTCCTGTGGCTACTGAGCCCAAAAAGCCGAGACTCGTACTGAAAATTTTTATTGACGGGCTTTCATATAAGTTTTTGGAGCAGAACAGTTTGGCGGAAATTATGCCGAACGCGTATGCCTTTTTCTCCAACGGCTTTATTTCGACAAATAGCTACGCTGCTAGCGAATGGACCTTGCCAAGCAAAGCGAGCGTAAATACGGGGCGCTATTCTACTAATCATAGGCTCTTGCATCCTGATTATATGTACAGCTTTGAACGCTATAGTAAATTACTGTCGGAATATTTGAAGGATGCAGGTTATTTTACAGCTAATATAAATAATAATTGGAGAACGACGCCTACGTTCGGTTATTACAAAGGCTTCGACCGCATTTTGTACCAAAACTTTATCGGCGGCATGGATTGCAGAGATGTCATTATGGAAGCGATTGAGCACATCGAAGCTTTTGGCGGCATTAATCAATATTTGTCGATATCGATGATGGATCTTCATAACGTGCCGGACGAGATCGAAAATAATTTGTATGCGCAAGTACATACCGATATTTACAATCGTTTGGATACGAAAAATAAAGGCGAAACGTCAGTATTGACGAAATATGACGAAAATAAAATCGTAAAGTACTATGAAGAAATTAAGAGGGTCGATTTCTTTTTAGGCATTTTATTTGATTTTTTGAGCAAAAAATATGCCGACGACGAATTGCTGATCGTGATGCATTCCGACCATGGACAAACCTTCTTGGAATCTGAAGACAGCATTTTGCATGAAAGCCGGAGGAAGATTCCGTTAATGGTTCGAGGCCATGGAGTTATGCCGCTTGTATCTGATGAAATTATCGAATCGATTGATATTTTGCCGATTATTCTCGATGTATGCGGTTTAGCCATTCCGGAAGATATTGACGGCAAACTTCCCAAATGTTTTGGGGGGGAGCAAGAACGCAACTTTGCCGTTACCCATGTTATTCATCCAAATCAGTCCTATCGGGTAGCTATTAGCGATTCGCTTCACCAATTCCAATTAGAAACCAAAGCAAACGTAGGGACAGATCTATCGATTAATCTTGACAGTTATACAATAACCTTGACGAATAAGCAGACAGGGGAAGAAGAAGCCGACGCTTATTGCGAGAAAGTATCTTTATATGAAAAACATATATTCGAACAAATAAAAGACTTTATAAAGCTGACATGAGAATAAGAGTATGAAGTTATATTAACTTCGTATAGGCATGCAAGAGGAGGGAAACCGATGGAAAATATCAAAGAAGAGCTCGTAAGTGAAAAGTTGAACATTAATTACTGGAACGAGTTTTATAAAAAAGTTAGTATTCACGAAGAATCGACATTTTGTGCATTCATCAAACAGAGCATAGATTCCAATTCGGTTATATTGGACGTTGGGTGCGGTTCGGGCAGAGATTCGTTTTCCTTTGCCAGAAGCGGTTTCAAAGTAATAGGAATTGACAGGTCAATAGAGGCGATAAAGATCAATGAAGACGTCACTTCGAAATCTACACATGTCGGGAACCTAAAGTTTCAGGCTGTAGACATTAGTGACGAGCAGGGCCTGAGCCAAATTGTCGAAGTAGTCAGCAAGGAGGCCAGCAGTCAAGGCAAGAAACTGATTGTTTATATTCGATTTGTATTGCACTCCATAAACGAAAGAACAGAAGAAATACTGCTTTCCATTCTGAGCAATCATTTGAGAAAGGGAGATTGCTTGGCAGCGGAGTTCAGAACGATAGAGGATCAAAAGCTCGATAAGCTATATGATAATCATTTCCGCAGATTCATCATAGCGGAAGAGCTCATTCGAAAGTTGGAGCATGAATACAAATTCGAAACGCTCTATTTTGTAAAAGGAACGGGTTTGTCAGTGTTTAATAATGAGGATCCTTATTTGGGCAGGATAATCATGGAGAGGCAATAATACCCTTGTAACCTTATTTATAAAGTACGCAAAACATGGATAGAACCGCAATGTATTCGCTTACAACAAATTGTTTGACAATTCCATTTATACGATGGTATAGTCAAATTGTGGGCCAGACCTTAAGACGCCTCACAGTATTTGAAGATGAAGGGAATGTTTGCGAATGCAAGGTAAAGTAAAATGGTTTAACGCTGAGAAGGGTTATGGATTCATCGAAACTGAGCAAGGCGGCGACGTATTTGTTCATTTCTCCGCAATCCAATCCGAAGGCTTCAAAACTCTCGAAGAAGGCCAATCGGTTGAATTCGACATTGTTGAAGGCGCACGCGGTCCACAAGCTGCAAACGTAGTCAAACTGTAATCATCAGGCTATCATTAGCCACCTTATAGATGGTTCATTGACAAGTGCCTATCACAAGGCTCCGGGAAACCGGAGCTTTTTTTGTGTTCATAAAGAGGACTTGCATATTCATGTATTTCACCCCTATTACCTTCGACAATTTCTCTTATAAATCAAAAGATTAAACGAGTAAATATACCTAAATTTTGGAGTAGTGCCTGCCGATAGTAATAGTAGAAAGTTACTATATCAACTGTGGAGGCAAGGACACATGAAGTTAAGACCAAAGTCTAAAGTACAGCCTAGTCCTAAAGCGAAATCTGCAAAGCTAGCAACAGGGTTGTTGAGCGCAACGTTGCTATTGTCATCAGTAAGCCCGGCTATTGTTCATGCAGCTGGAACGACTGCCCCGACGGCGGCAGCTATTAGCGTTACGAACAACAAGTCAGGAGTAAAGGATACGGTTAAAGTAACGGGTCTTACTGCGGGAGATATTGTCAATGTATATAACGCAGCTACAGCCGGTACTCTGTTAGGCACCGCAACAGCAGATGCGTCAGAAGCCACGGTAGAAATTACACAAGTAGGCAGCGCTGCAGGAAGTGTTTATGTTACAGTGACTCGCGGCGCAGATACGGAAAGTACTCGCGTTGCGAAAGCATACGATTCAGAAACTTCTGTAGCACCGCTGGCCACAGCAATTACGATTGTAAATGAATCAACTGGAAGCAATGATACCGTTAAGGTAACAGGCCTGGCATCCGGTGATGAAGTAACTGTTTACGGTAGAATTATCGCAAGCGGAATAGTAGAAGAGGGCGCTTCCGAGGTTACTGTTTCCAAAGCAGATTTGTTGACTGCAACCGGCGGTTCTGCGCAGATTTCGGTAACGAGATACAATAAATTAGAGAGCGCGCGCATATCTAAGACTTATGTATCTGAACCTATATCTACAGCACCGGTTGCAACAAACATTAGCGTAGAGAACTTTAAAGCTGGTGTAAACGATACGATCAAAGTAACAGGCCTTGCAGTAGGCGATGTTGTGAATGTCTACAAAGCGGCTACGGGCGGTACAGTGGCTGGTACGGCGACAGTCGCAGCAGATGCTACGGAAGCAACGGTCTCCATTACAGACCTTGGAACGGCTAAAGGCAGTGTTTATGTTAGCGTGAAGAGCACAGGTAAGCTGGAGAGCGCAAGAACGGTAAAAGCGTACGATGCGGATATCAGCACAGCGCCAGTCGTTGGAACGATTGCGGTAACGAACAACCCAACAGGCGGCGACGACTCCGTAGTGGTATCTGGCCTAGCAGAAGGCGACGTTGTAAACGTGTATTCCGCAGCAACAGCAGGAACGCTGATCGGAACGGCAACGGTTGAAGAAGGCGAAACAACAGC
>NZ_JBANSP010000029.1:0-67163 GCF_037167145.1 Paenibacillus sp. YIM B09110
ACCGCGACGGCGACGAGCAACGTCGTGCTGGTGACGGTGAACGCCATCGTGAACGCGGCAACGCCAACGATCGGAACGCAGCCGACGGCTAAGACGGTGGATGTCGGCGGAACGGCGACGCTTAGCGTAGTGGCGAGTGTCAGCGATGGTGGGACATTAAGCTACCAGTGGTACAGCAACACTAGCAATAGCACGAGCGGAGGCACGCTGCTGAGCGGAGCGATGAGCGCGAGCTATAACGCGCCGACAACAGCGGCCGGCACGAAGTATTACTATGTCGTGTTGACGAACACGAATGCGAGCGTGAATGGCACGAAGACCGCGACGGCGACGAGCAACGTCGTGCTGGTGACGGTGAACGCCATCGTAAACGCGGCTACGCCGAGTATCGGAACGCAGCCGACGGCTAAGACCGTGAACGTAGGCGAGACAGCGACGCTGAGCGTAGTGGCGAGCGTCAGCGATGGTGGGACATTAAGCTACCAGTGGTACAGCAACACGACGAACAGCACTTCCGGCGGCACGTTGCTGAGTGGAGCGACGAGCGCGAGCTATAACGCGCCGACGACAGCGGCCGGCACGAAGTACTACTATGTCGTGGTGACGAACACGAATGATAGCGTCAATGGAACGAATACGGCAAGTGCAACGAGCAGCGTCGTATCTGTGACGGTGAATACGTCAATCGAGAACGCAGCAACGCCTAGCATCGAGACGGAGCCGACGAGCATGACGGTGAACGTAGACGGAGCGGCGACGCTCAGTGTAACAGCCAGTGTCAGCGACGGCGGTACGCTAAGCTACCAGTGGTACAGCAACACGACGAACAGCACTAGCGGCGGCACGCTTGTAGACGAAGCGATTTTCGCAGACTATAACCCACCGACCGCAACGGAGGGAACAACGTATTACTACGTCGTGATAACGAACACGAATGCGAGCGTCAATGGCACGAAGACGGCAAGCGCAACGAGCAGTATCGTCGCTGTAACGGTATCCGAGGAAATTACCTACAAGATTGAAGCGATTGACAATCAGACAGGAGATACCCTGACGCAAGGATATGAACCAGATACACAGCAGACCATTACGATCCATATCAATAATATCGGAACTGGTGATTTAACGGATATAGCCGTATCGACAAGCGGGGCTGACGCCAATTCATTCGAGATCACTCAACCGGCATCGACCTTGAATAGCGGTTCGCCGTCCACCAGCTTTACGGTAAAAGCAATGAATGGTCTAGCCGCGGGGACGTATACGATGACCGTGATCGTATCAGCTGCCCAAATGGACGCCATGACTTTTACGGTTACGCAAGTCGTAAACCTTCCTGGCGTTCTTGCGAGCCCTAATCATCTACAGGCTGCAGCCGGAAACGAGAGCGTTGGCTTGCGATGGGATGCCGTGGAGGAGGCCGATGAATACGAAATCTATGTAGCTACGGCATCTGGCCATTACGATGACTCCTCGGTTGCAACAGTGAGAGGCACGAGCTACAGCGTGACAGGTCTAACTAATGGCATTACCTATTATTTTGCGGTCAAAGCAGGCAATTCGGGAGTATGGAGCTCCTTCTCAGGCGAAGTCAGCGCGACACCTGCTACCGTTCCGTCAGCACCGACGAACGTACAGGCACGCGCGGGCGACAAGAAAGCGACCGTTAGTTTCGAAGCGCCGGAGGACAACGGGGGGAGCGCCATTATTCGCTATGAAGTCACGGCGTATCCGGGCGGGATTACGGCGACCGGAACGACAACCCGAATCGTGGTTTCGGGGCTAAGCAACGGCAAGGCCTATACTTTTACGGTTCGTGCGATCAACGGTGTAGGACCAGGCGAAGTATCCGCTGTTTCCAATTCGGTAAAGCCTAGCAAGAGTACAACAACTCCGCAGCCGCCGACTCCGCCTGTTGACGGGGTGAGGTGCTTGGTGAACGGCCAGTTGGCAGATATACTGGGAAAAGTATTGTCAACGACAACGAATGACCGTATGGTCCTCACGTTGGAGCTTGATTCCGAGAAGCTGACTGACTGGTTGAAGAAAGAAAAACAAGGAGCAGTCATTACGCTTGACGCAGGCAAGGGCTTTAATGCTGTAATCGTCAAGTTGAACGGCGAAATGATTCGAAACCTGCAGCTGAAGGAAGCCACTCTTGTTGTACGTACGGAGAAAGCGGTCAATACGATCGCTGCGAAGCAGATCAATATCGACGCGATTGCAGAGCGCTTCGGCAACAAGGCACAGCTTCAAGACATAATCGTACAAATTTCAGTAGCCGACTCGTCGGATGACATGGTCAAAAAACTGCAGGACGCTGCCGATCGGATGCATCTGGTGATCGTCTCGCCTGCGATAACGTTTACGATCCAGGCGGAGTACGATAACAAGACGTATGAGCAAGCCCGGTATAAAGCTTATTCAGAGAGACTGATAGCGATAGCTCCGGGAGTTAACCCGAGCAAAGTCTCGACGGCTGTCGCTATCGAGCCGAATGGAGAGTTCCGGCATGTTCCAAGCAAGATTATCCTTATCGACGGCAAGTATTACGTGCAGTTGAGCGACTTGTCGAATGGCACCTTCGCAATTGTTTACCATTCAGCAAACTTCTTCGACGTCGAAGGTCATTGGGCTAAAGCGGCAATAAATGACCTAGGCGCGCGATTGGTCCTGCGTGTCCCGGCAAGCGGTTTGTTCCAACCGAATCGCGACATTACGCGAGCTGAGTTCGCGGACATGATCGTTCGTGGGCTAGGGCTAAGTGTAGAGCAAGGTACGACGAGCTTCGTCGACGTGAAGGAGGGCGATTGGTACAGCGGCGCCGTCCAAACCGCCTATTCATACGGCTTGATCGAGGGATTCCCTGGCGACAAGTTCAGACCGAACGACCGAATAACGCGCGAGCAGGCGTTTGTCATTATGGCCAAGGCGATGAAGCTGATTAACCCGGATAAAAACCTGCAAGCAATTGATGTTGCTGCTCAGCTTCATCGTTATTCGGATGCGGACAGCGTATCGGAATGGGCGAAGAACGGGCTTGCGAATTGTTTGGAAGCCGGTATCGTATCGGGACGCGCAGGGAATAGGCTTTCGCCCAAGGCGTATATAACCCGAGCTGAAGTTGCGACAATGGTATTACGATTTTTGCAGCAGTCTAAACTGATATAGACAACTCTAAGCGTTCACGAACAATGACGGTGCCTCGCGCCCGTCATTGACGTGAGCGTTTTTTTTTCGCCGAACCTAAGGGCAGTTACCTTAGGTATAGTAGGTATATCCGATATAATATAGTGATCTTTATTTCACTACTTTCGTAGCGAAACAAACTTCTCTAGAATAGAGAGGCAGGCTTTAGAAGCCTTCTCAATGTTTGTAAACTATTCTTTAGGAGCTGATTAGAGATGCAATTTCGTCAGTTGGGAAACAGCGGATTGAAGGTTAGTGAAATTAGTCTTGGAAGCTGGTTGACATATGGAGGATACGTAGAACGCGAAAATGCGATGAAAGCGATACAAACGGCCTATGGTCTGGGCATTAACTTTTTCGATACGGCAAACGTGTACGAAAGAGGGGCGGCGGAGAAGCTGATGGGCGAGGCGCTGCGTTCCTTTCCACGCGAATCCTATGTGCTTGCGACCAAGGTGTTCGGTCAGATGGGTGACGGTCCCAATGACCGCGGCTTGTCCCGCAAACATATTAGGGAGCAATGCGATGCCAGCCTGAAGCGGCTTGGAGCGGACTATGTCGATCTGTATTATTGTCACCGCCATGATCCGAGCACGCCGATGCATGAGACGCTCCGTGCGCTCGACGATCTGGTTCGTCAGGGCAAGGTACTGTACGTAGGCGTCAGTGAATGGACGACCGCCCAAATGGTGGAGGCGCATGCGATAGCGGACCGTTATTTGTTGGATCGAATCGTCGTCAACCAACCGATCTACAACATGTTCAACCGGTATATCGAGAAGGAAGTCATTCCTTACGGCGAGCGCGGCGGTATCGGACAGGTCGTATTCTCGCCACTCGCTCAAGGCTTGCTGACCGGCAAGTACAGCTCCGTAAACGAGCTGCCTGCAGACAGCCGTGCCGCGAAGCTCGATGGCATGCGCAAAAATGTTACCGAAGAGAAGATCAACAAAGTAGTCGAGCTGGGTAAAGTAGCTTCCGAGCTTGAACTAACGGTCGGTCAATTGGCGCTGGCATGGATTTTGCGGCAGCCGAATGTGTCGAGCGCGCTGGTCGGCGCCAGCCGTCCCGAGCAGGTTGAAGAAAACGCGAAAGCGGCCGGTATCGTGCTAAGCGCCGACGTGCTCGAGCGAATCGAACAAATTATAGCCGTGTAGGAGGGAGTAAGCGTAGTGCCTAAAATAGTAGTAACAGGCGGAAGCGGGATGCTGGGCAGCTGGGTGGTTAAGCATTTTGTAGAACAGGGGTATGAGGTCGTCAATGCGGATGTCAAACATCCGGCGGAGCCGCGCTGCCGAACCGTCATCGTCGATCTGAACCAACTTGGCGAAGTTTACGGAGTATTGGCGGGGGCGGATGCCGTCGTGCATTTGGCGGCTATCCCCGTCGCTTACTCGCATCCTAACGAGGTAACTTTCCACAATAATGTGATGTCCACATATAACGTGCTTGAGGCTGCTGCGGGATTGGGGATACGCAAGGCCGTCATTGCATCGAGCGAATCGTCCTATGGAATCGTCTTTGCCCTCGAGCGGTTTGCGCCGCAATATGTTCCCGTCGATGAGGAGCATCCTCAGCTTCCGCAGGACAGTTACGGTTTATCCAAGATCGTTAATGAGCAAACGGCCGACATGATTCATCGCAGAACGGGCATGCAGGTGGTGTCTTTCCGACTGGGCAACGTAATAGCGCCAGAGGCATACGAGCGGTTTCCGTCCTTTATCCATGATCCCGAGCAGCGCGAGCGTATCTTATGGAGCTATATCGATACACGGGATGCGGCGGAAGCTTGCAGGCTGGCCGTGGAAGCCGAAGGACTTGGAAGTGTGGCGCTCAATGTGGCGGCGGATGATTCCAGCATGGCGGTTGCGAGCCGCGATCTGATGGCTGCGCGGTTCCCGGAGGTCAAGGACTTCCGCAAACCGCTGGACGGTCATGAGTCGCTGCTGAGCAACGAGAAAGCCAAGCGGTTGCTGAACTGGCAGCCGAAGCATGCTTGGCGCAGTTATGTTTAGAGCTGAGCTTATAGTTTAACAAGAAAGGAGCAGTCGCCCAAGGCAGACTGCTCCTTTCTTGTTGTTTAGGAAATTATGGACCTCTAAGATTTGTGGATAACTTGTGGTGCGATTTGGTGCTTAAATAAATGGAAAGGGGGGGCTCCTACACGGCATAAGGCGGTACGCTCCAAAAGATAGCTAATCCGCTATAGTGTCATTCTAGGCAACTAATTAGTCTTGTACCAAGCGAGCTGCCTATTCGATGAAAAGCAACTATCGAGCTCACAACCGTGTGGCAACTAAGATTAGTTCGACGAATTGCACCTAAGCTCTGTAACCGTCGGCTAGCACGATAATTCACCGAATCCATGCAAAAGGCTGCTGCACCTCGAAGAGAACCGAATGAATCGACAGTCTGCAAACCCAAAGCATAATTCGCGTTATACTCTGCATACCTCCAACGGACAGTTCTCGCATTTGCATATTTGGCGTAAATAAGCAACATCTTTGACGAATATCGTTCCATGCTCGATGTTGATTACATCCTCCTTGCGCATATCGTTCAGAAGCCTATTCACGCTTTCGCGCGTGGCTCCAATCATTTCGGCCATTTCCGAATTGTTCATTTTTTTATCGATTCGAATCATGTTTCCTTGCTGGACGCCGTAAGAATTGCAGAGCCTTATTAACAGCGAACATAAGGCGCCGGTCTTCCCGTATAGCATCAGATCGCGAAACTTGGATTGCGTCATGCGATGCATCACGCCCATCCACTTCATGAACGCGATAGCGAGATCCCTATGCTGCCATAGCAGCAGCTCGAGGTCCTTCTGCTCGATAATGCCAAATTCGGCATCTTCGATGACTTCCGCATTAAAGGTTTGAGTATTCGTTTGAAAAGGATCCATCTGCCCAAACAGATCGCCCGCGTGGTGGAGATACAAGGTCATTTTGTTGCCGCTATCCGTCGTTTTGGTAAGCTTTACGCGTCCCTTTTTTACATAATAAAGATGGTCCGCAGCATCCCCTTCCCAGAACAAGTACGATCCCGACATTACAGTTTTGTTGTGCATAATGCTGCTTAGTTTGTAGAAGCTTTCAGGCGAGAAGAAAGCGTCCATCCCGTTGCTCCGTTTCTCCGGCACATTCCCTTTCAATATCTCTTTTTGCGTATATGCGTTAATGGCCATCCCAGCCATCCCCTCTCCGTATCTTGTTAACCTAATTTTACCTTTTGAACCGATAATCGCGCATCGGGGGAACCCCCTATCTTTGAGGGGGGAAATCCCTGATTTATTTGTGATCAACGTCACAGCGTGCAGAGTTCTGGGAGTGGTTTAATAGATGCAGAAGCTCGGCATAAGAAATCGGCAGAAAGGATGTGGGTGTGTATGGAGCAAATTCCATTACGGCGCATCGAACAGCTGGCGCTCAAGAAATACAAACTGTTCCATTCAAGTAAACTACGCTATCTTCTGCGATCCATGCTCGCCAGCATGTTTATCGGGTTTGGCGTAATTGTAGCCTTCAAGACGGGCAGCTTCTTCTATACGGAACATTCTCCGCTTACGTATCCGATGGCCGCGATGACCTTCGGAGCCGCGATCATTCTGATTTCCTATGGCGGAGGCGATCTGTTTACAGGCAACACGTTTTATTATACCTACGCAGCGCTTCGCCGTCAGATGAGCTGGGCCCATGTGGGGAAACTGCTGACGGCAAGCTATATCGGGAACGTTCTCGGTGCTTGCGCGTTCGCGCTTCTTATATGGGGAACGGGACTTTTTCAATCCGCTGAAGTCAACGGCTTTCTGCTAAGCGTGGTGGAAAAGAAGCTGCATGCGCCGACGATAGAGCTTTTTTTCCGCGGCTTACTGTGTAACTGGCTCGTCTGTCTGGCGTTCTTCATCCCGATGTCGTTAAGAGGAGACGGTCCCAAGTTGTTCGCGATGATGCTGTTCGTCTTCTGTTTCTTCATTTCCGGATACGAGCACAGCATTGCCAATTTATGCACGTTTGCTATCGCGCTTGTCCTCAACTATCCGGACACCATCACGTTTGGCGGCATGATCCATAATCTCGTTCCGGTCACGCTTGGCAATTTGTTCGGCGGCTCGGTGTTGATGGGCGCGATGTACTATTTTGTGAATCAACCAACCGAAGAGGAGCAATCAAAATGAAAAAATCCAAAGTTGTTGTCATTGGCGTAGGTGCTGTCGGTTCCACAACCGCGTACACACTGTTGCTGAGAAGCAGAATGGACGAACTCGTCCTTATCGATGCGAACGTGAACAAAGCAGTCGGCGACGCGCTGGATATGAACCACGGGATGCCGTTTCTCGGCCAAGCGAAAGTATGGGCGGGTAGCTATGAAGATTGCAAGGACGCGGATATCGTCATTATTACCGCTGGAGCGGCGCAAAGGCCGGGAGAGACGCGGACGGATCTGTTGAAACGCAACGCGGCGATCTACGAAAGCATTATAACGGAGGTTTTAAAATATAACTCGGACGGCATTTTGCTAATCGCAACGAATCCGGTCGATATTATGAGCTACTTTACGTGGCAAAAGTCAGGATGGCCGATCAACCGGGTTATCGGCTCGGGAACGCTGCTCGACAGCGCGCGTTTCCGATATTTGATCGGGCAGCGGTTGCACATCGACCCGCGAAGCGTACACGCACACATTATAGGCGAACACGGCGATACCGAGCTGCCGGTATGGAGCCTGGCTAATGTGGCAGGAACGAATTTCTCGCTTAGCGACACTGCGAAGTCCGAGATTTTCGCGAATACAAGGGATGCGGCTTATCAGATTATCGAGGCCAAAGGGGCTACCTATTACGCGATCGCGCTTGCGCTGGACCGTATCGTAACCGCCATTCTTCGCGATGAATCGGCCGTGCTTAATGTGTCTACGCTGCTCGATAACTACCACGGGGTGTCTGATGTGTTCATGGGCGTGCCTTGCATCGTAGACCGGCAAGGGGTTCGAGAGGTGTTGGATATCCGAATCAGCGAGGAAGAGAAGGCGCTTCTCCATCGATCTGCCAATCATTTGAAAGAGCTCATTGAAACTGTGAAATAAACGCTGGAATAGCCCCTTATCTCGAGTTTAGGATAAGGGGCTATTTCACAATCAAATCATGTTACAATTCGTATGAAGGGTGAATAACGATGAGAAACTTTGAAGCTGACACAATAAGCCGTGCCGTTCATTATATACGAGTTACTTCATTAAGCGACTTTACGGCTTTGGCTCTCCCGATCGACGATGGCAGCAAGTACCGCTGGCAATATGCGAGCGGCAATATGAATCATCGTTATCAGCATATGATCGTTAAGCGAGGCAAGGGGCTGCCAGGCATGGCCCTTCTATTAGGACGAAGCTTGATTAAGGATATTGCATCGAAAGAAGCAAACAAACCTCGCTTCGAATGTTCATTAATGTTGGCCGAGGGCCTTCATACGGCGGCAGCCGTTCCGATTCCTGATGGATTCGGCTCTGCCGGCGTTCTAATGGTTGGCGTACGTCATCCTCACAGCTATACGGATACTAATCTTATTTATCTGGAGCAGTGTGCTATCGAGCTTTCGAATCTATTAGAGATTTCCAGATACAAAACATAATCGGAGGGGAACTATGATTAAGCTTTGCATTGTCGACGACCATGCGATGGTACGATCCGGGCTTAAAATGCTGTTGAACGAAAAAGAACATATAACGGTTATCGGTGAGGCATCGGAAGGTGACGAAGCGATTAAGCTTGCCTTGCTGTTGAAGCCTGATGTTGTGTTGATGGATCTCAGCATGCCTCATGGCAAGGACGGCTTAACCGCGACCAAAGAACTTAAGCAACTGCTTCCTTCTGTAGCGGTTCTCATCCTTACGATGCATGACGATGACGAGTACTTGTTCCAAGGCATTCATGCCGGCGCCTCTGGATACATATTGAAGAGTGCTCCCCATGAAGAGCTGCTAACCGCGATTCGAACGGTAGCCGAGGGAAATGCCTATCTGTATCCGACTGCGACTAAGAAATTAATGAGCGAATATTTGGAGCGTTCCGCAGCTGGCGACAACGGAAGAGCGTTGGATATGCTGTCAGACCGAGAGAAGGAAGTTGTATCTTTGGTTGCCAAAGGCTACAGCAACAAAGAAGTCGCCGAGCAACTCGTCATCAGCATAAAAACGGTCGAATCCCACAAAGCGAATGTGATGGATAAGCTTGGATTAAAGACGAGGCCTGATTTGGTCAGGTATGCGATGAAAAAGGGGCTGTTGAACTTTGAATAATCCGGGCTGGGAAGAGAAACGCCCAGAAGTCATTGGACAGCGCGTCGTCTCTTTGATTTCCAAGCTGGATGAGCATATGGAGGATCCGGCCGTTAGAATGGAGCTGAAGCATGCGCTGCTCCACCTCGCAGATATCAAGCTCGCGTTAAATGAATCGTCCATCGTAGCCGTCACCGACCATAAGGGCATCATCCAATACGTAAACGATAAGTTTTGCGAAATATCAAAGTATGAACGCGAGGAACTGATGGGCAAGGATCATCGGATCATTAATTCGGGTTATCATAGCAAAAATTTCATGAACGAGCTTTGGAGTTCGATTGCCTCCGGAAGCGTCTGGCGAGGCGACATTAAGAACCGGGCCAAAGACGGCAGCTATTATTGGGTAAACACGACGATCGTTCCTTTCCTTAACGCGAAAGGGAAACCGTATCAATATTTGGCCATTCGCAACGAGGTGACCGAGCTGAAGCGCGTGCAGGAGGAGCTTCAGCAGATGATGAAGCAGGTTATGATTGTTCAGGAAGAGGAACGCAGACGATTATCCCGCGAGCTGCATGACGGTATTGGGCAGAGCTTGTTCTCGCTTCTCATTGGCATGGATAAGCTGATTCAAGACGGTTCGTTAGACGACGCGGAGCGTCTTCGTACAAGCGTATCGCATCTGATGGAAGACGTCCGCAGCCTCGCTTGGGAGTTGCGTCCTTCCGTGCTTGACGATCTTGGCGTAGTGCCTGCTATTCGTACTTATACGGACAATTTCACGAATCATTACGGCATTGGGGTCAAGCTTGATATCCATTTGCGCAGACGACTAGGGCCTCAAGAAGAAACAACGATTTATCGAATTATACAAGAAGCGCTTACGAATATCGGCAAGTACGCCGATGTTGATGAATGCTGCATTACGTTATCGGATTTACCCGACCGGATCGAAGTGAACGTCGTGGATGAGGGTAAAGGTTTTCAACGCGATAGCAGCACCAAAGGAGTGGGGCTGTTCAGTATGGAGGAGCGGGCTCGCGCGATAGACGGGCAATTAGTCGTTCAATCACAACCCGGGCAAGGAACGAAAATCCTATTGATCATACCTAAAAAATCTTGAATATAGAAGCCCAGATCATCCTGCATGGGACGATCTGGGCTTTCGTAGTTATAGAAGTTAATTCATATCCGTTGGGCGGTTTTGCGGTTTGCGTTTGAACAGGTTGTTGAACGCTTTATTCAGCAGCGGCAGGACGTAGCGGTCTAGTCCGTAACGACCGCCGTTCGTACCTGCTACGACGACCAATATGCCTAGCAGCATCAGCCAAGGGTTCGTGCTTACGGTTCCGGCGAACACGAACATGAAGTTCATCAGTAAGCCGAAGAATGCAGCGGCGGCGGTCAGAGCACCGAGTATGAGCCCGAGACCTACGAGAAATTCGCCGAGCGGGATCATTACGTTGATGAGCTTGATGTTCGGCAGCGCGAAGTGCTCTAGAAAGGCGTTAAAGGTCGGATACACCGCTTCGCCTGTTGCCTTATCCATCACCGGAGTTTCGATTGCTTTATTCAGGAAACCCGTTGCATCAAAGCCGTCCGTTAATTTATGCCACCCTGCGGTAAGCCATTGGTAACCGAGCACGATTCTTATTAATGTAATGACGGCAGCAGCCCAATTATTTTCTCTCCAAAGTTTCATTAACATGATAGAACACTCCTGTCTTTGTGTTTAATTTAAGGAACGGCGGTTATCGAACGATTCGTTGTGATGCGGATGCTCTGGAGTATTTCGTTTCCATCGCTCTCACCTTCTTCTGTGATTTGATAGCTCAAGCATAATATCTTTTGAAGGATACGTATGTGATCTATTTCACAATCTCTTTTTTTATTAAGCACAAAAATTTGCTGTGCCGGTTTCTCCTTCGACGGGGGGCGGTGACGAACGAGCTTGCGCAGCTCGACGCAAGAGGAATATCTGAAACAATTAGATTTCTGTTCGCAGTGAGGACCGTAAAGACCTTAATTGCGGTTTCCTCCTCCAATTCCCGTCTTTACGGACTCAGCGGACTCTAACAAAAGCTATCAGAAGCTATCAGCACGAGTTTGTTGAAAAAGGGAGCCTATAAAGTCACCTAGGTCCGTAACCACGCAATAAAAATGAAATATGGCCCTATAGTGTGGCCTGGGTTCCTAACAGATGAAGGAATGAAGTGAGTTTGGCTCAATTGAGGTTGACTGAAGCCGTGTTGCTAAGGTAAATTGATCAAAATCGATATGAAATAAGAGCGGAGAATGATGATGAGCAAATACATGATTGGCATTGACCTTGGCGGAACGAATATAAAGTCTGCGATCTTCAACTCGGCGTTTCAGACCTTGCATGAAAGAAGCGACCCTACGGAAGCCGCCAAAGGACCTGACCATGTGTTGAACAGAATGAAAGAAATCATTCAACAGATGCTCGCGGACGAAGGAATCGATCAAGCATCCATAAAGTGCATGGGTATGGGGATTCCTGGCTTGCTTGATCCGGAGACGGGTCTCTCTATCTTTTCGCCAAACTTCCAGGGGTGGGAAAACATCCATGTTGTCGATTTTATGAAACGTTATTTTGATTTCCCTGTTTTCATCGACAATGATGTGCGGGTCAATTTGTATGGCGAGTGGCTGTTCGGCGCGGGTGTCGGTTACAGCAACGCAGTGTTGATCACATTAGGCACCGGCTTAGGCTCGGGTATTGTTAATGATGGGAAAGTGGTCTACGGTACTACCTCCAGCGCCGGCGAAATCGGGCATATGAATATGTACCGGGAAGGACGTCCTTGTCGCTGCGGAAGCTCAGGCTGCCTCGGCAGATACGTGTCCGCGATCGGGATGGTTCGAACGTTAACGGAGAAGCTTGAGGAAGGCCGAACGAGCATCCTAACGGAATGGACGGAAAATGATCCGGCGGCCATTACGGCTCGCATGATTTCCGATGCTTACGATCAAGGTGATTCGCTAGCGATCGAGGTCATGCATGAAACGGGGGGAATTCTCGGGTTTGGTCTTGGAAATGTAATCAACCTGTTGAATCCCGAAATCATAATTGTTGGCGGCGGGATGTCGGCTGCCGGCGATCGCTTGCTCTCTCCGGTACGTGATACCGTTGCAAAGCATGCTTTGAAGTTATCTTCCAGCGCGTGCAAGATCGAACAAGCGAAATTAGGCGGACAAGCCGGTATGATCGGTGCGGCCGCCTACGCGAACAGCAAGCTGTCTTAACACTGATTCTTCTAATCTATATCAGCTTTCGTTACAGGTTCCGACAATTGTCTGCGGAGAAGAGCGATCTCATGCTTGTACGGGGCGTCTTTATATTTGATCTTGCCGATCGAAGGCGTCTCTAAGAGCTTTGGCAAGTGCTTCATCTGGGGATGATGCACAATATAGTCGAGCGCTTTAAGCCCGATGTGGCCGTGACCGATATTTTCATGGCGGTCTTTGCCCGAGCCCCGCTCGTTCTTGGAGTCATTGACATGAATCACTTTGAGCTTATCGAGCCCGATGATCCGGTCGAATTCATTCAGAACGCCGTCGAAGTCGTGAACGATATCGTAGCCGGCATCATGGATATGGCATGTATCGAGACAGACGGACAGCCGCTCATTGCGGCGGACGCCTTCGATAATCATCGCTAGCTCTTCGAAAGTCCGGCCGATCTCAGAGCCTTTGCCTGCCATCGTTTCCAGCGATACCTGTACTTGTCCATGCCGTTCCTCCGACAATACTTCGTTTAACCCAGCAATAATTCGTCTGATGCCTGCTTCTGATCCTGCGCCGATATGCGCGCCGGGATGAAGCACGAGCTGCTCCGAACCTAGCGCCGCCGTGCGCTCTATTTCATCCCGAAGAAATGAAATACTATGATTGAATACTTGATCCTTACGCGTATTCGCCAGATTAATGAGAAAGGGAGCATGCACGACAATGTTCGATATTCCATGCTCTTTCATATGGGCGTGGCCAGCTTCGATGTTGTAGGCCTCGATTGCTTTGCGCCGCGTATTCTGCGGAGCGCCTGTATAGATTAGAAAGGTTGAAGCGCCGTATGAGGCGGCTTCCTCGCTTGCTTGGAGAAGCATTCCCTTACCGCCCATGGAAACATGGGAACCGATTAATAACATCAGACCTTTCACCTCCCATCGATCAATAGAATCTATTGTTGCACGGCTGAAGCCGATTATTCAAAAGCAACTTTAATTGATACAAAAATAATATTTCAATTCAATATTATTGATATAAACGTCGTTATCATATAAAATAATTGTAATTAATCATCAATGAGGAGGTGTCAAACCATAATGCTGGAGTTAAGCTTTCAAGATCCAGATAAGCTTGTCCAAGTTTCGCATGCTTTATCTACCCGGGCTCGCGTCGATATGCTTCGACTTCTCAGCACAAGGAATATGAATGTGGTTGAGATTGCGGAGACGCTTAAGCTGCCGGTGTCTACCGTCGCCAATAATGTTAAAATTCTGGAGGCGGCCAAGCTAATTAATACCGAGCTGCTCCCTGCATCGCGCGGAGCCATGAAAGTGTGCAGCCGCAACTATGACGATATTCGCATCGCCTTCAACGTCGAGAAGACCATTCCAAGAGGGGCGCTTCTCACTTACGAGATGGAGATGCCGATCGGCCATTACAGCGACTGCGAGGTTCATCCGACCTGCGGCATGGCGAACGCGGACGGGATGATCGTTCGGGAGGACGAGCCTGCAAGCTTCTATCACCCGAAGCATATCGGTGCGCAAATCATTTGGCTGCGCAAAGGTTATGTCGAGTATTTGATGCCGATGGAAATTCCGTCTGATGCGCGAATCGACGCTTTGGAGCTGTCCATGGAAATGTGCTCGGAAGCGCCCAACTATGATAATAACTGGCCTTCGGACATTACGTTATGGATCAATGGCGTCGAGATCGGGACCTGGACGAGCCCAGGGGACTTCGGCGATCGACGCGGCAAGCTGACGCCTTCTTGGTGGGCCGACTGGTCGACGCAATACGGATTGCTCAAAAATTGGCGAATCGACAGGAATGGCGCGTCTCTGGACATGCAGAAAATTTCCGACATCACGATCGGCGACTTAAAGCTGATGCAGCGGCCTAATATTAGGCTTCGGCTCGGCGTGAAATCCGATGCCGTTCACCAAGGCGGGATGAACCTTTTCGGCAGACAGTTCGGCGATTACGAGCAGGATATTGTCGTAAAAGTGTATTATGCGGCAGATCAAGACGAAACAAAAGATCTTTAATTACAGATTCCTTGTAATTGAAGGTCTTTTTTTTTTAATTAATTACATGAATTTGGTTTGAAACCGTTGACAAAATAACTAATGGGGGATAATATGAGTTTATGGTACAAAATTATTGTAATAAACTAAGGAAAGAGTTTTGTGCCTGAAAAATGATTTTAAATCATAGGGGAGGCTAAACATGAAAAAGGGTTATGTTTTGACTTTGGCCACGCTGCTGACAGCTTCGCTGGTGCTTAGTGCGTGCGGAAGCAACAACGGCGGCAACAACGGTGGAAATAACGGGGGCAATGCTTCGGAGAACAATGGAAGCGCTTCAACAGGGGATTCCAGCGGAAGCAAAGTGACGCTGTCCTTCTGGACATTGTTCAGCGGCGGCGACGGTGACAATATGCAGAAGCTGATCGATGATTTCAACAAAAGCCATCCCGACATTCAAGTGAAAAACACGAAGCTTGAGTGGGGCGAATACTACACGAAGCTAATTACGGCTGTCGGCAACGGCAACGGTCCGGATGTCGGCATCTCTCATACATCACGTCTGCCTGACCTGATCAATCAAGGGGTTGTATCCGAGCTGGATGAAGTGGCGGAAACCGCTAGCGTTGATTGGGGCACATACAACCAGAACTTGCTTAACGCGGCAGTGGTAGACGGCAAGCATTACGCAGTGCCGATCGATACGCATCCATTCATTATGTACTATAACAAGAAGCTGCTGAAGGACGCCGGTCTGCTCGGCGATGACGGCAAGCCTGTGTTGGAGCAATCCGCTGACGGCTTCGTCTCGTTCCTCGATACGCTGAAGCAGAAGCTGCCGGCTAATGTTACGCCGTTCGCGCTGTCGAACAGCAACGACGACCCTTTCCGTCTATGGTGGTCGCTGTATCACCAATTGGGCGGCAATGACGTCGTATCGGACGATCTATCAACAGCTGCGCTTGATACGGAGAAAGGCGCGAAAGCTGCCGAGTATCTCCAGAACATCTATACAAAAGGTTATATCAAGAAAAACGATCCTGACTTCTACAAAAACTTCCAAAGCGGCACGGCCGCCATTATGATGACAGGCGTATGGGCAACCGGAACTTGGGAAGCGACGGAAGGCCTTGATTTCGGCGCTATGCCGATTCCGAAGATTTTCGACCAAGAAGCGACTTGGGGCGATTCGCATACGATTATTCTTCCGGTCACGAAGAAGGAAGATCCGGAGAAACGCAAAGCGGCTATCATCTTCGCGGACTGGGTTGCCGAGAACGGCCAAGTTTGGGCGAAAGCGGGACATATTCCTTCGAAACCTTCCGTGTTCGAGAAGCAAGAGTTCAAAGACCTGCCAAACCGCGGCGATTACGCGTCCGTTGCCGACACAGTTAAGTTCAGCAAGCCGTCGACGAAAAACTGGACGATTCGCGACAACGCTTTGTTCAAATTCCTCAACGAGGTATGGGCTAGCAAAATGACGCCGGCTGACGCAATGACTAAGATGCAGGACGCTATTCAGAAAGTGCTCAGCGAATAGGTTCATAATGCAAGGGCATCGGCAGGCTTTCGGCTATGAGCCGGAAGCTTGCCGATCCATTCTTGATGAGGTGAGGCGCATATATGAGAATAAGCAAGCTTAGAGCGGATATGCTCGCATTATTGTTTTTGCTCCCCTTCTTGATCGTCTATGTGCTTTACACCATTTGGCCGATGATTAAGGGCGTCGAGATGACGTTCTATAAATGGACGCTTATTAAGAAGATGTCGTATATCGGATTGGACAATTACAAGAAGCTGTTCCAAGACCAAGAGGTCTGGGCTGCCATTGGGCATTCTTTCACGTTCGTCATTATAACGACGCCGACGATGCTGGTGCTGGCGATCGTGCTGGCATTGATCGCTAACCGCAGATCGAGGCTTCAGAAGCTTTTTCGAAGCGTGTTTTTTATTCCGAGCGTGCTTTCGGTTGCCGTAGCTTCCTTCCTCGGACTATTTATTTTTCAGCCGTATATGGGATTTATTAATACTTTTCTTCATTTGTTTGGTCTGCTTCCGCAGGGCACCGAAATCTTTTGGTTATCGGAAAAATGGTTATCCTGGGTTGCGGTCGCCGTTATTACGCTTTGGTGGACGGTTGGCTTTAATTTCATTCTTTATTTGTCGGCTATGCAGGAAATTCCCGACGAGCTTTACGAGGCAGCCCGCCTCGACGGCGCGAATGATTGGCAAGTGTTCTGGCGCATTACGCTGCCGCATTTGAGCCCGATTACAAAGACGATAACGATGCTGCAAATTATAAGCTCCTTCAAGGTTTTCCTCCAAATTTACATTATTACCGGAGGCGGGCCGCTCGATCAGACAAGGCCGATCATTCAGCTCATCTATCAGACGGGCTTCCGCAAAAACGATCTCGGCTACGCCGCGACGATGTCGTACGTCGTGTTCATCATCCTGCTTGTTCTATCTGCCATTCAATACTGGATTAACAATCGGAAAGGAGAGCAAGCGTAATGAAATGGCTCTATCGCTTATTATCGCTTCTCGTCGCTTTCTTCTTCCTTGCGCCGATTGTCTGGATGATGGTGGTGTCCGTGAAGAAAGAGGGAATGAAAATTGTATCGTTGATCGACTGGTTCACGCCTCCGTATTCGTTCGCCGTATACGATGAGATATTGTCGACGACGAAGCTGACGAACTGGACGCTTAACAGCTTCATGATCGCCGTCTGCGTGACGATTCTGACGGTGGCGATTGCGGCATTGGCCGGCTTTGCCTTATCGAAGCTTCCCTTCCGCTATCGTTCGTTTATCTTCTTCTTCATACTTGCAGGGTTGCTCGTTCCAGGGGAGGCTACCATTATCCCCCTTTATCAAGTAGCGAAGGACATGGGCATTCTCAACAGCTATCAAGGCTTAATCCTGCCGATGCTCGCATCGCCCGTGGCGGTTATCGTGCTGAAAAGCTTCTTCGACGGCATTCCGAAGGATCTGCTCGAAAGCGTGCAGATCGACGGCGGCGGAGTATGGCGCATATTCTGGTCGATCGTGCTTCCGCTTACGCGGCCGGCTCTCGCCTCGATACTCATCTTGACGTTCATCGGTTCGTGGAACAACTTCTTGTGGCCGTTCCTGTCCGTAACCGACGACAACCTGTTCACGCTGCCGATGGGTATTCCAACGCTGATGAACCAATATTCGGAGGATTACGTCAAGCCGATGGTCATCAATACGGTTGCTTCGCTTCCGATCCTGCTGCTGTTCGTCATTTTCGAACGACAAATCGTGAAGGGCGTCAGCTTGTCGGGGATCAAAGGATGAACGCAATCGGTACGGGGGTCAAAAAACGCGAGCGGGCCATCGACATGTTCAAGGGTCTGCTCGTGCTGGGGATGGTTTACTGCCATACGCTGCAGTTTTTTAGCGATATGGATCTATACCCGAATGGCCGGCCTTTCATTGAAATCATTAACTTAATTACGTTCTCGGGGTTCGTTTTCAGCTTCGGTTACGTCTCGCAGCTTGCTTATTATTCGAAGCCTTTCCGTCAAGCGGCGCCTCGCATGCTGGTGGCAGCGGTCAAGACGCTGGCAGCCTTCTATGTATCGGGCATGGCGTTCCGGGTGTTTATCGACGGCAGGGAGGCCAGTTGGTCGACCTTAAGGCCGATTCTATTGATCCGGGACATGCCGGGCTGGTCTGAGTTTCTTATATCTTTCACTTATCTCATGATTATTGGTCTTGCGTTGTTCGTGCCGCTTCGCTGGCTGGCGTCACGCAAGGCAATCGGCTTTGGAGTTAGCGGTCTGATGCTTGTATTCACGTTCATCCCATATGGCTCGATTCATTCGATGCAGCTTGGGCCGCTAATCGGGACGCGTGACTTCGCTTCGTTCCCGGTGCTTCAATATTTGCCTTATTACATCATTGGCATCTTGTTTGCCAAATATCGCATAACGTGGGACTGGCGGGTATTCGTTGCGGCGTTGATCGCGACGGGAGGTTTCGTCTGGCGCTGGCTATCGGTAGACGGGCAGTCGCTGCCGGAACGTTTTCCTCCTTCCGTATGGTGGATTGTTGGGCCAGCGCTGCTATTGTACGGCAATTTTGGATTGGCACGTCTGATGGAGCGGTACCCAGTCCCGTTCACTCTATTTGAAGCGATGGGGCGTAATGTCCTTTCGTACTTGGTGATGAGCAACGTGCTTATCTTCGCGCTTAAGAGCAACCAGCAGCAAAAATTGCTGGTGGGCGCTGGGGAAGGTTTTTGGCTGGCCTGCGTAATCGTTGCGATTGTAACGTTCTGCGTGTGGATTATTACGAAGCCCCCGCAACCCAAGCGATCTCAGCCATCATCTACAACAACAACTTAGACTGTAATCGAAAAGGAGTAGGAGACAGAGATGAGTGAGCAACCGCAACAGCTAAGAAACGAGTATCCGCGTCCGCAGTTCATCCGCGAGCAATGGATGTCATTAAATGGAACCTGGGCTTTTGACTATGACGACGAGAATGCAGGAGAACGCCAAAGGTGGCAGGAGGGCGGCTACGGCTTCTCCAAGGCGATACAAGTTCCGTTCTGCCATCAAAGCGAATTAAGCGGCTTAGCCGATACTTCGTTCCACGATATCGTGTGGTACAGCCGTACCTTTGCCGTTCCTGAAGCGTATGTAGGGCAGCGATTACTGCTACACTTCGGTGCAGTCGATTATGAAGCCAGCGTTTGGGTAAACGGGAAGCTGGTTGCGAAACATGAAGGCGGACATACACCATTTCATGCCGACATTACAGACGCCTTGATCGATGGAGAAAATACGCTTGTCGTTAAAGCAGTCGATTACAGCAAGGATGTGACCTTGCCGAGAGGCAAGCAGTTCTGGGAAGAAAAGTCGTCCGGCATCTTCTATACGCGGACGACGGGCATTTGGCAGAGCGTATGGCTGGAACCGGTGTCGACGCAGCATATTAGCCGCATCCGCCTGACGCCGAACATTGATCGCAATGAGCTGAGTTTGCAAGCGTTCATCGGCGGATTCAAGGAAGGGGCGAACTTAACTCTTCGAGCAACCATTACATTCGAAGGCCAGCCGGTCGCACAGGACGAATTCGCCGTAACGCGATCGTCTGAATCGCGTACGTTAGCTCTTCACGATTTCAACGATCATGGACTTGGACGCTGGTGGACGCCGGATCGACCGAATCTGTACGACTTAACGCTCACGCTTGTTGTCGACGGCAAGGAGGCCGACAGAGTAGCGTCGTATTTCGGCATGCGCAAAATATCAATCGAAGACGGCGTTGTGCTGCTGAACAACCGTCCTTATACGATGAAGCTGGTGCTTGATCAAGGTTATTTTCCGACAGGACTGCTTACTGCTCCAAGCGATGAGGACTTGCGCCGCGATGTTGAGCTTACGAAAGCTATGGGCTTCAACGGCGCACGCAAGCATCAGAAGATCGAGGATCCGCGGTATCTCTATTGGGCGGACCGGCTTGGACTGCTGGTGTGGGGCGAGATGGCTAATGCCTATCATTTCTCGGAAGATTACGTCGGACGCGTTACGAGAGAGTGGCTGCAAGCCGTGGAACGGGACTATAACCATACGTGCATCGTGGCGTGGGTGCCAATCAACGAAAGCTGGGGCGTAACGAATATATTGATCGACAACCAGCAGCAGCAGCACGCTCTCGCGATGTACCATATGACGAAATCGCTGGATCCGACTCGACCGGTCATATCCAATGACGGCTGGGAGCTTGTGAAGACTGATCTCGTTACCATTCATGACTATGAATGGCGTAAGGAAGTGCTGGCTGATCGTTATTCGGATACTGGCAAAGCGTTGAAGGCTCGTCCCGGCAATCGCTGGATACTTGTGCCCGGCTACGAGTACGAGGGACAGCCGCTGCTATTGACCGAGTTCGGCGGCATTTCCTTCAAGAAGAGCGGCTGGGACGGCTGGGGCTACTCCGGCGCCCAGGATGAGGAGGATTTTTCCAAGAGGCTGCAGGATGTGGTTGGGGCTGCGCACCAGTCTCCTGTACTCCAAGGCTTCTGCTATACCCAATTGACCGATGTCGAGCAGGAGATTAATGGTCTCTTGACGTATGATCGGCAGCCCAAGCTGCCGATCGAGACGATCCGGCAAATTATCCAAGGGACAGATCTCTAAGACGCAGGACAAACACAGTAGAACACAAATTCGAGAAATTAGTCAGCAAAGGATAGGTGGAGACAGATGAGCTTGAAGCATTATAGAAAAGAATATCCGAGACCGCAATTCGTGCGCGAGGATTGGGACAATTTGAACGGGGAATGGGATTTCCGTTTCGATGACAACAACGTCGGCGAGCGGGAGCAATGGTTCAAGCCGGGCGACTTTGGCGGCAATATGAAAATTCAAGTTCCGTTCGTGTACGAGACGAAGGCGAGCGGTATTGAAGAAGCGGAGTTCCATCCGTATGTATGGTATCAGCGCGAGCTCAATGTTCCGGCTGAGCAGCGTCAGAAACGAGTTATACTTCATTTCCAAGCTGTCGATTATGTGGCGAAAGTGTGGGTCAACGGTCAATTTGTCGGCAGGCATGAGGGTGGTTATGCAGCCTTTTCCTTCGATATAACGCCTTACTTGCTAGACGATGCCGGAGCCGGAACGAACAACCAAATTGTCGTCAAGGCGGAAGACAGCAACGACTGCACGCAGCCGAGAGGCAAGCAGCGCTGGCGGGACGAGAACTTTGGCTGCTGGTATGTGCAGACGACGGGCATCTGGCAGACCGTATGGGTAGAGTACGTGGCCGAGCAGCATTTGGAATCGGTCAAAATCACCCCGGATCTCGATACGAATTCCGTCAGGTTCGATTATCGGCTTCGCGAAGGCATTGCATCGGCCCATCTCCGGTTGACGACGACGATTAGGATGGACGGCCGGCTCGTGAAGGAAACAAGCGTGACGGTGGATCGTTCGCAGTTGACGGCAAGCGTGGAATTGATCAGCGAAACGCGGGAGTGGAAGGTAGATTCATGGCGTCCGGAGCATCCGAAGCTCTATGAGGTGGAATTCGTGTTGACTCATTCGGATACTATTGTCGACCAGGTGCATTCGTACTTCGGGCTCCGGAAAGTATCTATTCAGAAGGGTAAAGTACTGCTGAACAACACGCCGATCTACCAACGGTTGATCTTGGACCAAGGTTATTGGACGGACAGTCATCTGACGCCGCCTTCCGAAGAGGCAATCATCGAGGATATCGACAAAATATTGGCGATGGGCTACAACGGCGTGCGCAAGCATCAGAAGATCGAGGATCCGCGTTTCCTATACTGGTGTGATGTGAAAGGTCTATTGGTATGGTCGGAGATGGCTGCCACTTATGAATTCAATGACCAGGCGGTAGATCGGTTCACTAAAGAATGGCTGGAAATTGTGCAACAGCAATATAACCATCCTTGCATCATTACGTGGGTTCCGTTCAATGAATCATGGGGGATCGGTAACGTGTTCGTCGACCGCAAGCAGCAGCAGTTCACGGAAGCGATCTATTATTTGACCAAGTCAATCGATCCGTATCGGCCGGTTATTTGCAATGACGGATGGGAGCATACGATTTCCGATATTATCACCTTGCATGATTATGAGGAATCGGGCGCCGCTTTCGCCAAACGATATGCAGGAAACAAGGATGCGATAACGAGCAACGAAATCTCGCATATGAACTCGAGGTATGCGATGGCGCAAGGTTACGAGTATCGCGGACAGCCAATCATCGTAACGGAGTACGGCGGCATTGCATTCAAGAGCGAAGAAGGTTGGGGCTACGGCAATCAAGTCGAAGGCGAGGAAGCGTTCTTCGAACGGTTCAGGAGCATTACGCAAGCGATCAAGGATATCGATTACATCAGCGGTTTTTGTTATACGCAGGTCACCGACGTGCAGCAAGAGGTGAACGGTCTGCTGACGGAAGATCGTCAGCCTAAGGTGCCGATCGACCGGATTAGAGCGATTAATTTGGCATAATAAACAGCCTTCGTCCTATATTCCATGGGACGAAGGCCGTTTCTTTTTTACGGATGTTACGTTTGCCTGTATTTCATACAGTCTAATTGCCCCTGTTCACTGGCAAGGGGAGGTTTGAGTGGAATACATACAGCCAAAACCTGCGATTTAAGCCTCCGGTTGCCTAAAGTGCCCATTTGCCTGCACAAAATCCAATCAAACTCGGATAAAGTCTCGAAATCGGCGTTTTGATTGTATGAAATCCATTCAAACGCTGGTTATTAAAATTCATAAGGATGAGGAGGGATAGGTGCCTGATTTCTATTTCTTGTTGAAGCAGCGGTAATCATCAAAAATACGGCGCTTAAGATGTGCAGAATCAGCCCTACAAAAGGGATCCACCCGATAACGGATGCTACAATTCCTAATATGGATCCGTGATAAGCTTCATTATTTTTTATGGATATAGCCAATGTGATAATATGCAGAATTAGCATTACTACGAGAGGTAACCACATAAAACTTATGATGATAACGGCTCCAAGTATCGGAATGCCAAGAATGGCCTCTAACGATCCGGTAATCCATTTTAAAATCCTGGATGTACTCAACCTCAATCCCTCCTACTAATATTTTCCTTATCAGTTTACTATATACTTCGGTTCTATCCTAGTAGTTTCAGCAAATACGACGCAAATCAACAAATTGCTCTGCCTTTACCGAACATACTCAATAAACTTGCGAGAGCTGCTGGACAGCGGCATGTTGCGGATCGTCAAGAGGCCGACATGGGCGGGCGGAAGCTCTACATCCAGCCCGATCTCGAAGAGCGATCCTTCCTCCAGCTCCTTCTTCACGAACTCCCTCGTCACGTAAGAGATGCCGAGTCCTCGCTTGGCGAACTCGATCAGAAGGTCCACGCTTCCGACCTCTATTTCCGGTTTCAGATTGTAGCCGTAGTTTTGGAAAATCTCCGATATGGCCATCCGTGCCCGGCTGTTGCGAGAGAATAGGATGACCGGATATTGAAGCAGCAGATCCATCGTCATGACGACGCCCTTCAGCTCGGAATAGCGGGACCCCGCAACGAAACAATCCTGCAGTTGAATACTTTCCCTAACCTCTAGCTGCGGATCGACAATCGGCATGCGAACGACCCCAAGATCGATGCGCCCTTCCTTTAAGAACGTAATGACCTCCGGCGTCGTGCCATGATTCAAATGAAGTCTGACGCTGGGATGCTTGAGATGGAATTCTTCCAGATAAGGCAGCAAATAATGCTTGAACAACGAATCGCTGCCGCCGATGCGCAGCTCGCCGCTATCAAGATTTTTCAGGGCTGCCATCTTTTCCTCGGCCAGCGAGATGAGCACTTGAGATTGCTCGATATAGGAGTATAGAGTTGTTCCTTCTTGTGTCAGCGCAACTCCCTTTGATGTGCGGTAGAACAACGTGAGGCCAAAACTTTCCTCCAGCTGTTTGATCGCATGACTGACACTAGGCTGGGTCAAGTAGAGAGCCTTGGCGGCTTGCGTCAAGCTGCCTGTTTTGGCTGCCCAATAGAAAACTTTGTATAACTCATAATTGTTGGTCATAGACGTCATCTATAGCTCCTGTGAAATATATTAATTACTTGTATAGCTGTTAAACGTATTATAGTGGAATTACAGAAAAGAAACCAGTGCATGCGGATTAGCGATTACATAAGCCGCAATAGCACATTTGGAAGGAGAAAGGAACATGGAGCCAACTACATTCGTTCTATTCGGAGCGACAGGGGATTTAGCGAAAAGAAAAATATACCCTGCCTTATACAATTTGTTTATTGATAAGAAGCTGCCGCAATCCTTTTCATTATTCGGTCTTGGAAGAAGAGAATGGACCGATGCGACGTTCCGGTCGAACGTCGAGCAATCGATTCGCGACTTCTCCAGACGCAAAGACACTGACCCGGTATTACTGAACGAGTTCCTGCAAGCCTTCCGCTACAGCGTCCTCGATATAGATCGCAAGGAAGATTACCAGAAGCTGCTGCTGCTAATCGAGCAACGTGAGCAAGAGCTTCGCGCTACACCGAATCGTCTATTCTACCTCTCCGTAGGACCGGAATATTTCGAGAAAATCGCAGCTCAAATTCAAGGCAGCGGACTTGGTTCCGCACAAGGCTGGAAACGTCTTGTTATCGAGAAGCCGTTCGGCCACGATCTGCAATCCGCACGCGATCTTAACGAGAAGCTTAGCCAATCGTTCGCGGAAGAAGAGGTTTACCGTATTGACCATTACCTCGGCAAACCGATGGTACAGCGTCTTGAAGCGCTGCAGCAGACGAATCCCGTTATCCAAGCAATCTGGAACAATCGTTACATTGCGAACGTGCAGATTACGGCTAACGAAACAGTAGGCGTTGAAGAACGTGCCGGTTATTACGATCATGTCGGGGCTCTTCGGGACATGTTCCAGAATCATATGCTGCAAATGCTTATGATGACAGCGATCCAAGTGCCGAGCAAGAGTGCGGCTGACCGCGTCCGCTTCAAGAAGAAGCAGGTAATGGAGGCGCTTGAGCCGCTGCAGAAGCAAGATGTCAGCACAAGCCTTATCCGCGGCCAGTACGCCGAGGGAATCATTAACGGCAAGTCAGTCGTCGATTACAGATCCGAACCGGGCATCGCGCCTGAGTCCATGAACGATACATTCATTGCTGCCAAAATGCAGATCGATAACTCGTTCTGGCGCGGCGTTCCATTCTATATCCGTACAGGCAAGCGAATGAAGGAGAAGTCGACCCGGATCGTCATCGAGTTCAGCGAGCCGCTGAAGCAGTCTACATCTGCGAATGAGCAAGCAGCGCCTAATCTTCTCGTTATTGAGATGAGTCCTAATGAGAAGATTATGCTTCAAATAAATACGAAAGATACCGAGAACAAAGGGGAATTCAAACCGATTCAGATCGACCTTAATCCAGGCGATCACGATTTCCCTGAAGCTTACGAAAGCTTGATTCAAGACGCCTTGCACGGCGACGCTACTTTCTTCGCGCATTGGGACGAAGTAGAGCTGTCGTGGGCATGGGTTCAGCCGGTGCTGGAAGCGTTCGAGGAGAATCTCGTTCCTCTTCATAAGTATGCATCGGGCACTTACGGACCAGCCGAGGCCGATGCGCTTCTTGCGCAGGATGGCTTCCACTGGTGGTTCGATTCCAAGCTGGAACAAAATAATGAAGCAGAGGAAGGAAAACAATATGCCTATCACACAAACCATTGAACAACTTTCGATCGATACGATCCGTACGCTTTCCATTGATGCGATCAATGCGGCGAACTCGGGTCACCCAGGATTGCCGATGGGAGCAGCGCCTATGGCGTACACGCTCTGGTCGCAGTTCCTTAACCATAATCCAGGCCATGCAAAATGGTTCAACCGCGATCGCTTCGTCCTCTCCGCAGGACACGGTTCGGCGCTTCTATACAGCCTGCTGCACTTGTCCGGCTACCAAGTATCGATTGACGATCTGAAGCAATTCCGCAAGCTGAACAGCAAGACGCCTGGTCATCCGGAATTCGGCCACACGGACGGTGTAGACGCAACAACCGGTCCGCTCGGCCAAGGTATCGCGAACGCTGTCGGCATGGCAATGGCTGAAGCTCATCTTGCAGCGAAGTTCAACCAAGACGGCTTCCCTGTTGTCGATCATTACACATACGCGTTAGTCGGAGACGGCTGCTTGATGGAAGGTATTTCTTACGAAGCGATGTCCATGGCTGGCCATATGAAGCTGGGCAAGCTCGTTGTGTTGTATGATTCGAATGATATTTCGCTCGATGGCGAATTGAATCTGTCGTTCGGCGAAAATATCCAGAAGAGAGCGGAATCGGCGAACTGGCAGTACCTGCGCGTCGAAGACGGCAACGACATTGCGGCAATCGCAGCGGCACTAGCAGCAGCGAAAACGAACGAATCGCAGCCTACGCTTATCGAAGTTCGTACGATTATTGGATACGGCAGCAAGGCTGCGGGAACGAATAAAGTACATGGCAATCCGCTTGGCAAGGAAGAAGCGAAAGCTACGAAAGAAGTGTACGGCTGGAAATACGAAGAAGAGTTCACCGTTCCTGAAGAAGTGAAAGCTCATTATGCACAGCTTAAATCAGGCGGCGAAGCGAAGGAAGCAGCTTGGAACAAGCTTCTTGTATCCTATTCGGCGCAATACCCTGAGCAAGGCAAGGAGCTAGCGGGAGTTATTGCGGGCACCGTAACGATCGACGCAGCTAACCTTCTTACTTTCGATTCTTCGAAATCGATTTCGACTCGCGTAGCAAGCGGCGAAGCGATCAATCATTATGTGAAGACTGTTCCTTCGATCTTCGGCGGCAGCGCCGATCTATCGCACTCCACGATGACCGATATGAAGGGCGAAGAAATATTCGCAGTGAAATCGTATGCGGGTCGCAATGTATACTTCGGCGTTCGTGAGCATGCGATGGGCGCAGCCGGCAACGGTATGGCGCTGCACGGCGGCGTGAAGCCTTTCGTCAGCACGTTCTTCGTATTCAGCGACTACCTGCGCCCGTCGATTCGTCTGGCCGCGCTGCAGAAGCTGCCTGTCATCTATGTGTTCACGCATGACTCCATCGCTGTCGGCGAAGACGGTCCTACGCATGAGCCTGTTGAGCACTTGGCTGCGCTTCGCACGATTCCAGGTCTTACGGTTATCCGTCCTTCGGATGCGAACGAAACAGCAAACGCATGGGCTTATGCTTTGCAACAAAACGATGGTCCTGTTGCCCTCGTGCTGAGCAGACAGAACCTGCCGATCTTCGAGCAAACGAAAGGCAACGTGCAAGCCGTTTCCCAAGGCGCTTACGTACTAGAAGAAACGAATGCGCAGCCGGATGTCATCTTGATCGCTACAGGTTCCGAGGTATCGCTGGCAGTTAGCGCGAAGGCTGAGCTCGAGAAAGATAATGTATCGGTTCGCGTTGTAGCGATGCCGAGCAGAGAGCTGTTCGACCGCCAGTCGGAATCGTACAAGCAAAGCGTGCTTCCTGATTCGGTAACGAAACGTCTGACGCTTGAAGCGGGCATCTCCCTTGGCTGGGAACGTTACGCGGGACATAGCGGCAAAGTGTTGTCGATCGACACGTTCGGAGCATCCGGCCCAGGGCCGCAAGTTATGGAATATTTCGGGTTCTCCACAGACAATGTGGTTCGCTTGACGAAAGAATTGCTTAAGTAATACAAACTAATCCAACTATAATCGGAGGTCGTTACTATGAAATTTTTTATCGATACAGCTAACCTGACTGATATTAAGAAAGCATACAAGATCGGCGTTCTTTCCGGCGTTACGACTAACCCATCCCTCGTTGCGAAGGAAGGCGTGAAGTTCGAAGACCGTATCGAAGAGATTTTGAAGGAAGTACCTGAAGTAGAATCCGTATCCGCCGAAGTAACGCCTGATGCGATTACGGCTGAAGAAATGATCGCTCAAGCGAATGAACTGATCAAGATCAACAACAACGACAAGAACATCACGATCAAGCTTCCAATGACGCTTGCAGGTCTTGAGGCTTGCCGTTACCTTACGAAAAAAGGCGTGAAAACTAACGTAACGCTTATCTTCACGGTAAACCAAGCGCTTCTGGCTGCTCGTGCAGGCGCTACTTACGTCTCGCCTTTCCTTGGCCGCTTGGATGATATCTCCGAAGACGGCGTACTGCTTGTTGCGAAGATCGCTGAATTGTTCCGCGTACACAACCTGGATGCGCAAATTATCGCAGCATCGGTTCGCCACCCTGACCATGTTACTCGCGTAGCATTGGCAGGCGCACACATTGCAACGATTCCGTTCAGCGTAATCGAGCAATTGACGAAGCACCCATTAACAGATCAAGGCTTGGAGAAATTCGCTTCCGACTGGAAAAAAGCGGTTCAATAATAGAAAAAGCATTTATAGAGATGCGGATAGGAGACGTTACAAATGACGATTTCATTCGATTATTCCAATGCATTATCTTTTATCGGGCAGCATGAGGTTGATTACTTCAGCGAGTTCGTCGGCACCGCCCACCGCATGCTTCACGAGAAACAAGGTCCGGGTTCGGACTATGTAGGCTGGGTCGATCTTCCGCATCAATACGACAAAGAAGAGTTTGCAAGAATCAAGGAAGCTGCGAAGCGTATTCGCAGCAACTCCGAGGCGCTGGTCGTCATCGGTATCGGCGGTTCGTACTTAGGCGCAAGAGCGGCGATCGAAGCGTTGTCCCATACGTTCCACAATCAGATGAGCGGGAATACGCAGGTGTATTTTGCCGGTCAAAATATTAGCTCGACGTATATTACGCATCTGCTTGAGCTGCTAGAGGGCAAAGATATTTCCTTGAACGTCATCTCCAAGTCCGGTACGACGACTGAGCCTGCCGTTGCTTTCCGCATTCTTCGTGATTATATGGAGAAGAAATACGGCAAAGACGAAGCGCAAAAACGGATTTTTGCGACAACCGATGCATCGAAAGGCGCGCTTAAGACGCTGGCTGACGAAGAAGGCTACGAAACATTCGTAATCCCTGACGATGTTGGCGGACGTTATTCCGTACTAACGGCTGTAGGTCTGCTACCGATTGCTGTTGCTGGACTCGATATCGATCAGATGATGGCTGGAGCGGCTGCGGCTGCGAAAAAATACAGCAATCCGGATCTCGCTTCCAACGAGAGCTATCAATATGCGGCTGTTCGCAACGCGCTCTACCGCAAAGGCAAAACGATCGAGCTGCTGGCTAACTTCGAACCGTCCTTGCACTATGTTTCCGAATGGTGGAAGCAACTATTCGGCGAAAGCGAAGGCAAAGACCAGAAGGGGCTATATCCAGCCTCCGTAGACTTCTCGACTGATCTGCATTCGATGGGGCAGTATGTCCAAGAAGGCCGCCGCGATCTGATTGAGACGGTTCTGGCTGTCGCTAAGCCGCGCATTGAGCTGACGATTGAGGAAGATGCGGGCAATCTGGACGGCTTGAACTTCATTGCCGGCATGACGATGCATGAAGTGAACCAGAAAGCGGCTGAAGGAACACGCCTCGCTCATGTTGACGGCGGAGTGCCGAACCTGATCGTTGAACTAGACGAGCTTAATGAATATACGTTCGGCGAAATGGTCTATTTCTTCGAGAAAGCATGCGGCATCAGCGGCTTGCTGCTCGGCGTTAATCCATTCGACCAGCCGGGTGTAGAAGCGTACAAAGTAAATATGTTCGCTTTGCTGGGCAAGCCAGGCTTCGAAGCTCAGAAAGCTGAGCTGCTTAAGCGTTTGAACGCAAACGGATAGTTATTTTAAAAGAAAGCCTCCGATACCACTTTTTGTGGAGTCGGGGGCTTTTTCACTCTATAAGATTGCTCTCGTTGCAGGTTCTGCAACAGATGGGAGGGAAGGGCAACATTTGGCTCAGGCTCGTTGCAGTTTTGCAACTGATTAGCTTACTAAGCGCTTTGGAGGCTGGTTTTTGAGCCAATCTGTTGCAGTTTCTGCAACGAGACGTTATGTTTGAGCCGACATTGGCAAGTTCGGTTGCAGAATGTGCAACGGGGAACGAGCGACACGCATTGGCTCGTTATCTGTTTAAACATAACCTTTTATTGACACCTCGCAGAGAGCATTGATACAATTATTTTAAAGTATATCGGATTAGTATGAATTAGCGGGTGGGAACGTGAAAAGGTTCAAGCTATGGCATAAATTGATTGCTTTCGTCATTATCGGGGCGGTTACGAGCAGCTTGCTCGGGCTGCTGTACGTCCAAAGAACGCAGTCGCTCTATGAGCAGCTTGTCTACCAAGAGGCGAGCGACAAGCTTTATCTCTATTCGGAGCGCATTGAGGAGAAGCTGCGCGAGATTGACAAGCTGACGGTAACGATCGCGAGCGATCCCGACATACAGGAAGGCTTATTCCGATTAAAAAACGATGCAGATTCAGGTACATACGATACGTTCCTTGCTGTTAGTCGGCTGAAGCAGAAATTGCTTTCCTATCCGTTCCATGAGTATTCCATTTCATCGATTGCCATTGTGGACGCCAATGGGAATGAATACTTAGCCGGGTCGCTTGCAAATACGCCGGTGCCTGCCCATACGGATGAGATGATAAGCATAGCTGCGGACAGAGCGGGAGCGAGCGTGTGGACCGGAGGTGGCGGAGAGCAAGCGAAGATACTGTCGCTGAGGCAGATCCGTGCGACGAAGCATATGGATTTGCAGCAGTTGGGCACGCTTGTGATTAGAGCGAATGCCGATGAAATCGTCAACCGCTCGGATCGGAAAAGCACAAGTTATGACACCTCGCTTATTATTCAGGACGGGGAGGAGCCGATATTTCCGGACGAGGAGCGCATCGCGGCCACCGGCTTGCCGAAGAGAGATTACTCAGCGGAAGGAATGGCGAATCGATACGGTAAGCTGCGTGCCGGAGATCGGAACTATTTGGCCGCTTATTTCACAATGAGCTATACAGGCTGGACGTTCATTCATTTGGTCCCGTACGAGTCGGTGTTCGCTCAAGCTGTATATATGAAAAAAATACTGCTTATTCTATATGGATGCATTTTGCTCGCATTAATAGTGTTCGGACTCTCGTTCTCCCGCGGCATTACGCGACCGCTAGAGGAATTAACGCGAAGAATGACGCAAGTCGAGAGAGGAGATTTCGCGACTAGACGCTCCGAGACGATGAAGAACGTGGACGAGATCGGGCTGCTCACGATTAATTTTGCGAAAATGACGGATCGCTTGGATCTGTTAATCAAAGAAAACTACATTAAGCAAATTCATCTGAAGGAATCGCAGTACGAAGCGTTGAAAGCTAAGCTTAATCCTCATTTTCTTTACAATACACTTGATTCAATCAACTGGCTCGCGAGAAGGAAAGGTCAGCAGGACATTTCGCATATGGTCAAAGCGCTTGGAGATATGCTCCGCGGCACGATCGGCGGCGAAGAAATGGTGACGGTGAAGGATGAGATTACGCTGCTATACAACTATTTATCTATACAGCAATTTCGCTTCGAGGACAGATTGCGTTATCGGATCGATATTCCGCCCAAGTTGCAGGACCTTCGCCTGCCGAGCATGCTGCTTCAGCCGCTTGTCGAGAATGCCGTCAAATACGGCGTCGACGAAGAAACGGGAGTATGCGACATATCCGTAAGCGGCGAGCAATTCGGAGAGCGCCTGGACTTATGGATTGCCGATCATGGACCGGGCATGAATCCCGATTACTTGGCAGATACGGAATCGGAGTCCAGAAGAGCGCGCCCGCAAGGAAGCGGCATAGGGCTTCGCAGCGTCCATAACCGAATTCAACTGTTATTCGGAGAAGAGTACGGCATAAGTATACATAACGGGATCGAGCAGGGGACGATTGTTCGCGTTTCGGTGCCCGTTAGGAATGAGCAGCAGACTATGAGGACGAATGCGAGGTGAAGGGAGCCATGAACGGTTATAAGGTGTACTTGGCCGACGACGAGAGGCATATTCGCGATGGAGTGGCGGATACGGTCGCATGGGAGGAGCTTGGTCTCACGCTCACAGGGACCGCTCCGGATGGTCTGCAGGCTTATGAAGAGATCAGAAGCCTGAAGCCGGACATCGTCATTACGGATATTCGAATGCCAAAGCTGAATGGCTTGGAATTAATAGAGCGGACGCAGACCGCGCTGCCGGATACGAAGTTCATCGTGCTCTCGGGATACGGCGAATTCGAGCTGGCTGCGCAAGCGATGAAATACGGCGTCAAGCACTATGTGCTTAAGCCAAGCAATGAACGGGAAATAATGGATGCGCTCCGAGAGGTTATTGCGGAGCTGCGCGTTTATCATGCGAGGGAGAAAGAGATCGAAGGCATGCTGCGCAAGCTGGAGCAATCCGCACAAGGAACGGATGACACACAGCAGCAAGAAACGCCTCCGGGCAAGCTTGACAAGAAGTCGAAGCTAATCGATCATATGAAGCGGCTGACAGCCGAGCATTTGCGGGATGGCAGGCTGTCGCTGCAATGGCTGGCCCAGCATTATCTCTTCATGAACTCCGAATATTTGGGCAAGCAGTTCAGGCTCGAGACGGGGGAGAAGTATACGCAATACTTGACGAACCTCAGAATCGACTTAGCCAAGCAACTGCTCAGGATGTCGGCAGAGTTGAAAATGTATGAAATTGCCGAACGCTGCGGCTTCGAGCAAGACCCGCAATATTTTGCCAACGTATTCAAGAAGACGACCGGTTATACCGCTGCGGAATACCGGAAGAAGTTCAGCATACAGACGAAATGAAATCGGTTTTTTACAATAAAGTGATCGGGTTTTTACCTATAACGGAGCCGGAAAAGTTACTATGATTAGCTTAACCCTAGTAAACACATCAGAAAAGAAAGAAAGGTGGTCAGTTCAATTATGACCCGACTAGATCGTCCAGATCCATTCCTACGCAACAAGCGCGAAGAAGATATAGCCTCAAGGGCAGACTGGCTTGCGGAGCGGTTCGCCAAGAGAGCTGCCAAACATGATCTGGAGGGATCTTTCCCGTTCGAGAACTTCGAGGACCTGAAGCAATCCGGGTACTTGAAGCTGACAGTCCCGAATGCATTCGGCGGCGAAGAAGGGTCGGCTTACGAAATGGTGTTGTCTCAGGAACGTCTGGCAAGAGGAGACGGCTCGACGGCGCTCGCCGTCGGCTGGCATATCGGTCTGCTTCTTCAACTGCGCCTATCCAGGGCTTGGCCAGAGAAGCTATTCGCAGAGTTATGCCGGGAGACTGTGGCTAGCGGTGCTGTTATTAACGAACTTATAAGCGAGATTGCGACAGGAAGTCCGAGCCGCGGAGGCAGGCCGGAAACGACTGCAACCCGTGTTGCCGGAGGCTGGCGGATTAACGGAAGAAAGACATACAGCACGCTGAGCCCGGTACTTACGTTTTTTACGGTATCGGCAGCTATCGAGGACAGCGATAAGGTAGGCATCTTCTTCGTTCGCCAAGGTGCCGGCATTGTCATTGAGGAGACGTGGAACACGCTTGGCATGCGTGCTACCGGGAGTCATGACGTCGTGCTGAGGGATGTATTCGTTCCGGACGAGGACACGATAAGAGGGCTTGATCCGGTCACCGCCGCACCTGTTCCGACAGAAGCGACGCTGCTGCACATTCCGGCTTGTTACCTCGGAATTGCCCACGCTGCGCGTGACTTCGCGCTCGAATTCGCTCGCAAGCACAAGCCGAATTCGTTGACGGTGCCGATCGCCGAGCTCCCGCATATTAAACGGCAGATTGGGCAGATAGAAGCTGATCTGTTAACCGCTAGAAGCTATTTGTTCCATACGGCGGACCGCTGGGACAAGGAGCCGGACAATCGCGTGCATATGAAGCATGAGCTTGGCCTTGCGAAGTATACGGCGACGAACGCGGCTATTCGAATCGTCGATCAGGCGATGAGGATCGTCGGCGCACTGAGCTTGTCGCGCAGCTTGCCGCTGGAGCGGATGTATCGCGACGTTAGGGCGGGCTTGCACAATCCGCCGATGGATGATGCCGTACTACTGAATTTAGCCAATAACGCAATCGGGGAACTGCCGCAGACTCCGCCTTCGAAGAGCTAGAAGGAAGCGAGAGTCCAGGCGCAAAGGAACTAAACCTTATGGTCGTGATAAAGAGAGCTGTAGGTATCTTCATCTTGCTAATACTGGCTGCGGCTCTCGCCGCATGCACGGACTATCAGGACACGGAAACGGGCACAGGCCATAGCCGCTTGTCTTCTATCGAGACGTCCAAGGAGAGCGAGCCAATCACTCTACGCATGACATATTGGGCGAGTTCTCAGCTTACCGTGGACAAAAACGATGCCGTCATACGGCTGTTCGAGGAGACTTACCCGAATATCCGCATCAAAGCGGAGTACTTCTGGGGCGACGCTTACTCGGGAAGCCTTGCCGTCATGGCAGCTTCGAACAGCTTGCCGGACGTGATTCGTATTGATTATTCGAATATTTCCAGATATATCGACAAAGGACTCCTGCTTCCGCTGAATGATTATATCGATTCGGGAGCCATCGATCTGGAAGGCGTAAGCCCGATGCATCATGCCGGAGCAACGAAAAAGGGCAAGACGTACGCCCTCAATATAGGGAATAACGCGCTTGTTATGTTCTATAACCCGGCGCTGCTTGCGAAGGCGGGAGTGGCTGCACCGGGACCGGATTATACATGGGAGCAATACGAGGAGGACTTGCGGGCTTTGAAGCAAGTCGGAGGCGTGTATGGAGATACCCACTTAACCTTCAACCATTTTCAAATATGGCTTAGGCAGCACGGATTGACCTTATACAACGAGAAGCAGGACGGTCTTGGCTACGACGATGACGGTTTGTTTACGACCTTTTTCCAAAGGCAGCTGCGGCTGCAGCAGGAAGAGCTGACGACGCCAACGGCGTTGGAGCAAAACGTGCGGGGATTGGATGACGGACCGTTCCCGAGAGGGTTAAGCGCGTTCGGAGGTTTATCTTACTGGAGCAATCATATCGATATTATGGAGAAGCAGCTAGGCTTCCAAGTTGGTCTGGCGATGTATCCCGGCTCTGGCGAGGGAGGCATGTACATCAAACCTTCCTTCTACCACGGCATTGCGAGCACGTCGAAGCATCCCGATGAAGCTGCGCTGTTCATCAACTTCTATACGAACAACATGGAGGCTGCCAAGTCATTGAACGGCTATTTCGGGCTGCCCTATCACCCTCGTGTCATTGAGGGCATCAAAGGTTCGCTCTCCGAGACGCAGCGCAATGTGCTTGCATACTTAACTTTGGTGGAACGCAAAGGAAATCCAATCGATCCGCCGCAGCCATCGGTCGGGGGCGAGGTGAGCAGCTTGTACAGCTCGCTCCATAACGAAATATTGTTTGGACGAATTACGCCTGAAGAGGGCGCGACGCGATTCAGAAACGAAGCTGCCGTAATATTGAAGCGGGGCGCGGTTGAATCGTATAACAACTAAACCATATCACTAGACTAAGAGGAGTGTTGGTATTATGAAGCGATCATCCAAATTCATATCCATTGCCTTATCGGCATTTATAGCTTTATCTCTTACCGCTTGCGGTCAAAATAACGGAGGCAACGCCAATAGCGCATCCACGCCGAAGCCTTCCGATCCAGCTGCAAGCAACGCCGCAGTCGAGACGGAGAAGCCTCAGGAGGACGTCACCATCCGTGTTAGTTATTGGGCAGGCACGCAGCTCACGATCGATGCCCACAATAAAGTAGTAGAGCTGTTCGAGAAAGCGTACCCGCATATTAACGTCGAATCCGAGTATGCCCCAGGCGCCGAGTATAACGACAAGATTCTCGTACAAGCGGCATCGGATACGCTGCCTGACGTTATTCGCACCGACTATTCTCAAATCAACAACTATGTGAGCAAAGGATTGCTCGCCCCGCTGGACGATTTGGTTGCGAATAAGACGATCGATCTGGAAGGCGTCAATCCGATGCATATCGACGTTGGGCGAGTTGACGGAAAGCTGTACGGCATTAACATCGGCAACAACGCCCTCGTGCTCTATTACGATCCGGATAAGTTGAAGGAAGCCGGAGTGACGCTGCCGGAAGGCGAGTATACATGGGAGCAATACGAGAAGGACTTGCAGACGGTCAAGGACAAGTTGGACATTGCGGGCGATTCCCATTATGGCCAATCCCAATTCGAAATTTGGCTGCGTCAAAATGACGCCAAGCTGTATGCCGCTGACGGCAAAAGCTTAGGCTACGAGGATGACGGCTTGTTCACGACCTTCTTCGATACGCAGCTTCGCCTGCAGAAGAAGGGGCTTCTGTCCAGCATCGCGGTTGAATCGGAAATCAAGGCGCTTGAGGACGGACCGTTCCCGAAAGGCCAAGCGGCGTTCGGCGGCTACGGCTACTGGAGCAACAGCCATAGCGACGTATTCGTGAAGCAGCTCGGCAAGCAAGTCGGCTTCTCGTTCTTCCCGGGTCCGACGAAGGGCGCTTACATTAAACCAAGCTTCTTCCACGGGGTATGGTCGAAGTCGAAACATCCTGTCGAGGCTGCGACTTTCATCGAGTTCTACACGAACAATATCGAAGCGGCTAAGTCGCTCAACGGCTACTTCGGCTTCGCTTATAATCCGAAAGTGCTCGCGGGACTGGAAGGTACGTTCAGCGAAAACCAAAAGCATATCGTCGACTTCTTGGCGAAAGTGGAGAACCAAGGCTCGCCGATCGACCCGCCGGCTCCGGCAGCGGGAAGCGAGGTAAGCGCGGCGTTCAAGAACATCGCCTCCGAAATCTTTTACGAGAAGCTGTCGCCGGCTGACGGGGCAACGCGATTCCGTGAGGAAGCGAGCAAAATATTAAGCAAGTAGCCAGCTGACAATAGCGCTGCTTGGCGGTCATCGGCCCTCTTGCCCATTAAGGGAAGGGGCCGATTTCATTCCAAGACATCGCTCGGAGAGGAAGTGCTTAAGATGAAGGCGGTTGTAAAATCGCGATTGAACCGTTCCGATACGGTCTCGGGTTATCTGTTTATTTTGCCATGGCTGGTCGGGTTTCTGCTGTTCTCGCTATTCCCGATATTGGCTTCGCTGTATTTGTCATTCACCGATTACGATATATTGTCCGCTCCGAAGTGGATCGGACTGGGTAACTTCAAGCAATTGTTCGGAGACGATCCGCGTTATGCGAAGTCTATTGCCGTCACGTTAATGTACGTGCTGCTATCCGTTCCTATCCGCTTAGGCTTTGCGCTGGCCGTCGCGATTCTGTTGAATCAGAAGCTTGCGGGCTCGAGCTGGCTTCGCGCAATGTACTACTTGCCTACGCTTATGGGCGGCAGCGTGGCAATCATCGTTATGTGGGGGCAGCTGTTCGGAATTGAAGGAGCGTTTAACTCGGCCGTCGAGGCGATAACGGGCATAGAGGTCGGCATCTCATGGATCACGAACCCTTCGACGGCGCTGTATTCAATTATACTGCTAGCGACTTGGCAGTTCGGCGCTTCGATGCTTATTTTTTTGGCTGGGCTGAAGCAAGTACCGGCAAGCCTGCTGGAAGCTGCCGAGGTAGACGGGGCGAACGCGGTCCAGCGTTTCTGGAAAATAAGCCTGCCGCTGCTGACGCCTGTCGTCTTCTTCAACCTCGTTATGGGCATTATCGGCGGCTTCAAAGTATTCTCGGAGGCGATGATACTGACAGGCGGCGGACCGCATGACCAGACGCTGTTCTACGTCATCTATTTGTACGAGAATTCATTCCGCTTCCTTCATATGGGCTATGGATCGGCGATGGCGTGGGTGATGCTGCTTACAGTCGCGGTGCTGACGGGTATTTTGTTCCGTTCGTCGCGATTCTGGGTCTACTATGAGCATCGGGAGGGGAATTCATGACCGTTCGTTACAAATGGCGGATCGGCTCGATCGCGCTTAGCGCGGGAGCTTGGTTATTCGCGCTTGCGATGATCTATCCGCTGTTATGGCTCGTCTCAAGCTCGTTCAAGCCGACAAGCGATATTTTCGTTCAAGCCCATAATCTCATACCGCGTACGCTGCATGCAGACAATTATGCCCAAGGGCTGAAAGGCTTTGCGGACATTACGTTCGTTACTTTTTTCAAAAACTCAGCGATTGTCACTATTCTGTCCGTCATCGGAACGGTCGCGTCGTCGGCTCTTGCCGCCTATGCGTTTGCTAGGATACGCTTCCCAGGCGTCTCCTTATGGTTCGTATGCATGATGCTCACGATGATGCTGCCGGGCGAGGTGCTGATCATTCCGCAATATTTGCTCTTTAAGGAGCTTGATTGGATCGATACGCATCTGCCGCTGATCGTACCGTCTTTCGCCGGAGGCGCCTTCTTCATCTTCCTAATGATTCAATTCATGCGGGGCATCCCGCTGGACTTGGATGAATCGGCACGGATTGACGGCTGCGGAAGATTCGGCTTCTTCATCCGTATTATGCTTCCGCTTATCGTCCCGGCACTCGTCACTGCTGCTATTTTCAAGTTTTATTGGACGTGGGACGATTATTTCAGCCCGTTCCTGTACTTGAATTCGCAGAAGCTGGCTACGGTGGCGCTAGCGATCAAATCCATGTCGAACCCCACGATGGAAACCGATTGGGGAGCGGTGTTCGCAATGTCCGTCTTGTCGCTGATTCCGGTGCTTGCCATCTTCGTCGGCTTCCAGAAGTATATCGTCGAAGGCATCAGCACGACGGGACTTAAAGGTTAGAGCTGTTCGAGCATATGCAAGGAGAGCAGTGCGGAGCTTGGAGCAGCAGCACCGTAATACAATAAGCAACGCCCCGAATCGGATTCGGGGCGTTGTTTATTTACCACATTCTTATTGGCGATAAAAACTTCCTCTTAAGCGCGGTCGCGCATCCCCGAAGTACTTCGATAAAAGTTTTTATCATATGGTTTCACTCGGAGCCTCGGCGCAAGGTAAGGGATCGATGTCTTGTTAGTCGATGTGTTCCTTCTCGTTGCCCTCTTTTTTTTGGATCTCCTGCTAGCAAGTATTTGTACAGCGTCCTGGTTAGTTGTCTCTTCCTCTTCCTCAGTCGATTCTCCGGCGCCGGTAGTGGAGGTGGAGGTGTCGTTCACGCTCAGTATTTTCGAATTGCCAAAGATGATCTTGCCTTCATTCTTCACAATGACGACCTTCCCAATCCAGCAAAAAAACATAGAGAGCAGCATCCCTTCCTAAGGTTAGGCGCCCTGCGCCTGTTAAGCGCACAGCTCGTTCTCTCTCCATGCTATGTTCGGTCGCCTGCGCCGGCATTGGCGAATGAACGGGATACATTCGCCCGATTTGCGCGCCCAACTCCAACTAGCCGCGTTGAAGGCTGCGATATTCCGAAGGGGATTGCCCGACAATTTTTTTGAAGACGGCATTGAACGAGTCGATGTCGCGGTAGCCGACAAGCTCGGCGATGGCGCTTACTTTATGCGACGATTCGCGTAGCAGCTCGCAGCTCTTATGGATGCGCGCATTTTGCAAGTAAGAGCCAAAGGACTGACCGGAATGCTTCGCGAATAAACGCTGCAAATGACGGTTGCTCCATCTGGACATATGAGCCAAATCGGACAGCGTGATTGGTTCCGAAAGATGCCGCTCGATATATTGAATGACGCTCGTAAAATCTGTAGCATCGGCCGTCCTCTTATCCGCTTCTCCGTATTTCAGCCTATACACCGTAATGACCAATTGGCCGACAAACGAGAGCAGCATCGTAGCCGATCCGACGCTTGGCACGGTCATTTCTCTATACAGCCGCTGCATGATGCTTTCAGCCGATCCGTCACGATCGAACACTTTGAAGTAAGAGGAAGTGTTGAGCTTTTCGTTGCTGCCGAGCGCTTCTAAATGCTCTTGAACAGGTCGATCCAGCAATATAGGCGAGAGTCGCTCGATCATGCGGGTATCGAATAAGCAATTGTAGACGATGAGCGGCTCGCTGGCCGAGTCGGGCGTGCTGGGACGAAACACATGCGAGACGCCGACAGGTATGACGTATAACATGCCTTTATGAACGGAGAAGGTCTCGTTCTCGATATGATGATAGCCCCTGCCTTGAGCCACATAACAATATTCAATGAATTCATGCGAGTGAAACGGAACGTGGAAGTCCTCAGTCGCTCGATTGACGAACAGATGCAAATGGTTTTGCAAATAGTGTTCATTTTTGAAAAGTTCAGTCGTTCGGTTCATTAGCGCTCCCCCTCTTGCATAGATGGCGTGATCTCAGGGATATGATGTCTTCATTAGCGGGTGAATGCGAGACAACGATCTTTATAATTATAAATTGAAAGCGTATAAGCGTAAACGGCTGTCACCGTCCCTTGGCGGTATAAGCTTTCGTTTCGCGGGTGAAATATAGGCTAGTATAAGAGTGCAAATTTTATACTTTCCTATATTTTAAAAAATCTATGTGAGGGAGTCGTTCACATGTTCCAAATAACCAAACTTCGTTGTGAGTACAAAGAAAATCCAATAGGCATCGACTGGTCCGTTACTCCGCGTATTAGCTGGCAGCTGTTGAGTGACGAAAGAGATTGCGTGCAAGCAGCTTATCGGATTCAAGTTGCGGGAGGTAGCTCTTTCGAGAACGTCTTATGGGATTCCGGCAAATTAAACTCGGAACAGTCCATCCATGTCGAGCTGAATCAATTGAAGTTAGAAGCACGTAATCGGTACTATTACCGCGTTCAGGCATGGGATGCGAAGGGCAATGGAACCGATTGGTCGACTGCCGCCTTCTTCGAAACGGGACTGGCGGATGCAAGCCAGTGGCAGGCGGAGTGGATTACCGCACCGCAGCAGCTAATGCCGCAAGAAGATGACCGTTTGCCGCAGCTTCGCACGTTCTTCGAGGTGAACGGACGCATCGCAAGCGCGCGAATATACGTAACGGCGCTTGGTCTGTACGAGCTGGAGCTGAACGGCGAGCGCGTGGGCGATCATTATTTTACGCCGGGATGGACCAGTTACTGGAATCGTCTGCAATATCAAACCTATGATGTGACCGGATTGCTGAAGGACGGGGAAAATGCGCTTGGCGTGTTGCTCGGCAGCGGCTGGTATAAGGGTTACCTGGGCTTTCGGCAGCAGAAGAATATATACGGCTCGAACCGAGCGTTGCTGCTGGAGCTTCATATTCGATATGAAGACGGTTCGGAGCAGCATATATTATCCAATGATAGCTGGCAGGCTGCGGAAAGCGCGATTCTAATGTCGGACATCTACATGGGCGAGCATTACGATGCGCGGCTGGAGCTCGATTGGACGAATCGTTCGCAAGACGGGTGGCAGCAAGCGGTGACCATCAACCATTCGAAGGACATCATCATCGCGCAGGAAAATGTTCCGGTCACGAAGATTGAAAGGCTGAAGCCGATCGAGCTGCTCGCGACGCCGAAGGGCGAGCTCGTTCTCGATATGGGACAAAATATGGTTGGCTGGCTGAGCTTCACGGTACAGGGAGAGGCAGGACGAACAGTCGAGCTGGTGCATGCAGAGGTGCTCGATAGCGAAGGAAACTTCTACCGGGACAATATGCGTACGGCCGAGCAGCGTGTTCGCTATACGTTGAAGGGCGGAGAGAAAGAGACGTACGAGCCGCATTTCACGTTCCAAGGATTTAGATATGTACTGCTTGCGGGATTTGGCGACAATGTGCAGGCGGATGATTTTACAGGCGTCGTGCTGCATTCGGAAATGGAGCGTACGGGGGATTTTGAGTGCTCCGACCCATTGGTCAATCAATTGCATCATAATATTTTATGGGGGCAGAAAGGCAATTTCCTCGACGTGCCGACCGACTGTCCGCAGCGCGATGAGCGTCTTGGCTGGACCGGCGATGCGCAGATGTTCGTCCGTACGGCCTCGTATTTGATGAACACGGCGCCGTTCTTCACGAAGTGGCTGCGAGATTTGAAGGCGGATCAGACGCCTGAGGGAGGCATTCCCTTTTTCATACCGGATTTGCAGCGGTCGTATACGGAAGATTCGCTCGAGAAGAACCATTCCTCTGCCGCTTGGGGAGACGCAGCGACGATCTGCCCGTGGACGATCTACGAGATGTACGGCGATACGAGGCTTCTTGCCGACCAGTACGACAGCATGAAGAAGTGGGTTTCCTATATGCATGAACAAGGCAGCCATCCGTACCTTTGGAATACAGGCTTCCACTTCGGCGATTGGCTGGGGCTTGACTCCAAGCCGGACAGCTATATCGGGGCAACGGACAGAGATTTGATCGCTACCGCTTTTTATGCCTACTCGACTGAGCTTACGCGGAAGGCGGCAGAGGTGCTCGGTTATTCGGAGGACGCGGAATATTATCGTGATCTGCATGGCCGTGTCGTCAATGCGTTCGAAAGCGAATTCGTTACGCCGTCGGGCAGGCTGGCGGTGTCAACGCAAACGGCGCAGGTGCTTGCTCTGAAGTTTGGCCTTGTGCAGGGACCGGCCAAGGAGCGCGCGGTGTTGAAGCTGAAGGAACTGCTCGCCGAAGCGGGAGACCATCTGACGACGGGCTTCGTAGGCACGCCGTATCTTAATCCCGTTCTTACCGAGAACGGTCATAACGAGCTGGCGTATAAGCTGCTGTTCCAGCAAGATTACCCGTCATGGCTGTATCAGGTTACGAAAGGCGCGACGACGATCTGGGAGCATTGGGACGGCATCAAGGAGGACGGCAGCTTCTGGAGCACGGATATGAACTCGTTCAACCATTACGCCTACGGCGCAATCGGCGAGTGGTTGTACCGTTACGTCGCCGGTATTGGAACAGATGAAGCATTGCCTGGCTTCAAGCGCGTGCATATTAAGCCGCAGCCGGGTGCGGGGCTGGATTTCGTGCGGGCAAACGTGGAAACCATGTATGGTGGCGTAGCTTCTTCCTGGACACGGAAGAATGGCGGCGTGATGGAGGTTCAGGTTACTGTACCTGCGAATACGACTGGCTTCGTCGTTCTACCGGGGGCGAAGCTTCAAGACTTGCAGGAAAACGGCGTGCCGGCTGAGCAGGCGGTTGGCATTCACCAAGTGTCGGCTGCCGAGGATGGAGCGGGCGTCCAGGTGGAGCTGGGCTCTGGCAGCTACAGCTTCACGTATCCTTTTTGAAGGGGAATCGATATGGACTGGAGACAGAGAATTTATGATACGGCGGCAGAAATTGCCGCATCGTTTGAAACGGATTCAAGAGTTGTCGCCATTGCGATTGGAGGCAGCATCGGTAGACGGCAGGTATGGAAGCATTCCGACCTTGAGCTATGTTTAATCGTTGAGGAGCCGATCAGCGAGTTGTCGTATTTTAATGTCAGCGCGGGGCTTGGCGTTGAGATCATTCAGATTGAACGGAGGCATGTGAAGGAATGGGTGGATGCCTTCCGCGAGCCGGACGAAACACTGCTGAAGTTTCCTGTTCAAATCTATAAGTGCCGCATTACGCATGATCCCTCCGGGCTGCTGGGGAGATTTAAGAAGCTGTATGATAAGAGCTTATTCCATGAGTCGATTCGTAAGCTGAAGAGGGAAGCTGCCCTCACGCAATCAGATGCACAGCTAGCTGCTGCGAGAACGCGTATGGCTGAAGGGGCGCCGTGTACCGCTATAGCCCATCTCCGCATGGGACTCAACGACCTTCTGCTCGCGTATTATTGGCATCATGGTATTCTGCCCCGCAGTCAGAACCGGACGATAAGGCTGCTTAAGCACAATTCGAGCCTGATTGGACATACGTACCTATATGATGCTTTCATCGCTATATACGGACTAGATGAACCGCTTAGTCGGATGAAGAAGGAATACTTCGGTGCGCAAAACGACATCATGACGCTTACGAACCAGTCATGGGGAACGGATGCGGCTGAGTTTCTTCGCCAGGCGGTAGACAGCAAGCTTGAATGGGGCCAGACAAGGAGCATGCTGTACGTCTATAAGCTATGCGTTCATTGGATGTATGCCGGACAGCCGGATGCAAGCGACATTTATGATCAACCCTCTTTCCGTGAACAAAACGGCGGACTTTATCAATTCTTGAATATGGATGATTTGACTACTGAGAAGGCTTGGAAGTTGGTTTCCAGCTTCCAAGCGGCAAGGGAGCGGATTTAAAGATGAGGATATCCCGGTTTTTATACGAAAGAGCCTCGAATTCCACTGTCATGCGGACTGAAGCCTGAAAGAAAAGACTCGCAGCGAAAATCGCCGCGAGTCTTTTAACTAATTGGAGGTGATTGGAATACACACCTATCTTTCTCGGGATTTGCGGCTTAGAGCCGGAGGATAATAGAAAGTGAGCAATGCAACAAATGTAGATTCCCTCCCGTCTTAACAGTTAATAGGGAGTGATTTGTTTGAAGCTAATATTAAAGTTGAAATGGATAGCGGTGGCATCCGTTTCTTTGATTGCCTTGGCAGGTTGCTCGAACGAAACCAACCAAAACAGTACTGAAAGCCATGAAGAAGAGGCTGTATACGAAAAGGCCCAAGAAACAGAATCTGTTACCGTACAGTTAACAATGGCTACCGTCACGGATGCCTTGCAGGCCGCAGGGCTTGAGATTAGGGAAGTCGCACAGACGGAGTCTGAGAGAGATTGGATACTGGACCATGTTAAGCCGACTCGTTATACCGTGTGCTTGCCGACCGAAAATATAGTCCCGGCTAAGCTCGAACGAGTATCACTCTATGTGTTCGACTCGGAGAATGCGCGTACGAAGGGGCTTGAAGATTTTAGAAAACAAACTGCAATGTACGATATGATGATGCCGCGTATGTACGAAATACATAATGTGATGATCTTTTATTGGTCACATGCCGATATGGATCAAACCGGGAGATACGAACGATATTTTGAGTCGGCAGTGGCTAGTCTCAGTTCTCTCTCAGATGCAGCGTAAGGTTACTTTTGGCTCGGAGACAAGTCCTATTTGGAGAGCAGTCGAAGCAGTAGGGATCATGCTGCTTGTAAGAAGAATGAAGCACATCACTAAACAGTGAGGTAAATCTCACTATAGTCATCGAATCTGATGCCATTTACACAAAATAGTGAGGCAAATCTCATCTGCCATGAACCTAGGTTCACGAGCAGTGAGTTTTGCCTCACTATTTGTTTATTATACCGTCTCAACAGATCGTTAGTTTGCTTTCGTCTGCAGACGGATTACGTTCCAAGAAGCTTTCGCAAGCTGCGCTTTAACTCGTCCGTTGTCGATGGAGGAGCTGCCGCCGCTGCGAGGGGCAACATTGTTCGGGTTCTCTTTTGTGTTTACGGCCATAAGTTCGTTGCTCTCCAGGACGATATGCTCGATCAGGCTGACTGCGCCGAAGCTGCGAAGGTCGACGTTCAGCTCCATGCTCTCGCCAAGATGGCGGTTAACGGCGAAGATCGTCACTTCTCCAGTCTCCTCATTGTGCACGCTGATCGCTTCCAGGTAAGGAACATCCGTGTAATCCTTGGAATCGTATTTCGGTGAAGAGGTAATAGCATGCAGGACAGTTCCTCTGCCGTAAACCGAAGCATGAAGGAACGGATAATAAGTCGTTTGCAGCCAGAGAGGTCCGCCGTTCTCGGTCGTAATTGGCGCGATGACATTAATAAGCTGAGCGATACATGCCATTTTTACGCGATCTGCGTGCTTCATGAGCGTTATCAGATAGCAGCCAACCGCGAGAGCGTCTGCATGCGTGTATACGTCCTCGAATTCCGGCGGTGCAACCTGCCATCGCTCATCCGCGCGGCTAGATCCAATCGTGTTCCATACGTTCCACTCATCCAGCGAAAGCATGATTTTCTTTTTGCTCCGCTTCTTCGCTTTCACGTAATCGCAGATCGATGCTACGCTGTCGATGAATGCGTCAAAGTTCAACGAGCTGGCAAGGAAGTTGGCAGTATCGCCTGCATTGTTGTTGTAGTAAGCATGCAGAGACAGATAGTCGACGGTATCATAAGTCAGATCGAGCACAGTCGCCTCCCAGTCGGCGAACGTACTCATGCCGCTGGATGAACTGCCGCAAGCGACCAGCTCGATCGAAGGATCAACCCAGCGCATCGCTTTGCCGGTTTCATTGGCCAGACGGCCGTATTCAACGGCTGTTTTGGCGCCGATCTGCCAAGGGCCGTCCATTTCGTTGCCCAGACACCATGTTTTGAACTTGTGGGGATCCTTGTAGCCATGTGAGATACGCAGGTCGCTCCAGTATGAACCGGAAGGATGATTGCAATATTCGACGAGGTTTCTTGCCGCGTCGATACCGCGCGTGCCGAGATTGACGGCCATCATGACCTCCGAGCCAACCAGCTTAGCCCAATCGGCGAATTCATTCGTGCCGACCTCGTTCGTCTCCGTCGTCCACCAAGCAAGGTCTAGCAGCCGCTTCCGTTCGGACTTCGGACCGACACCGTCTTCCCAGTTATAACCCGATACGAAATTGCCGCCCGGGTAACGAATGATCGGAACTTGCAAAGCGCGAATGGCTTCGATTGCATCACGGCGGAAGCCGTTCTCGTCAGCCGTCGGATGCCCCGGCTCGTAGATGCCGCCGTACACAGCGCGTCCTAGATGCTCGATGAATGATCCGTAGAGTCTTGGATCCACGGGCGATATAGCAAAATCTTTATCGATAAGCATAGTTGATTTCAGGGACATAATCATGCATCCTCCTAAATGTTGAATAAATTAAAATGCGAATCCTAATATATTGAATTAACAATTAATATGTATCATAATGAATTAAATGTTTCAATACGATTCGATAGGATTAACTAAATTGCGTATTCTAAAGGAGCGATAAAATCCATGTATCTTTCGACAAACGCCGCTTCGCTTCAGGTGTATGAGGCGCTCGCAAGTGAGGTCAGACTGCATATTATCGATAAGCTGTTCATAAGGGAAATGCATATCAAGGAGCTGGCGTCCGAGCTATATCTAAGCAATGCGATTGTCAGCAGCCATGTGAGCAAGCTGGAAAAGGCGGGAATCGTCGGCAGCAAGATGAGGCGGGTAGGCGGAGGGACATATAAGTATTGCTTCGTGAATACGGCTTTCATGCAAATACAGCTCACTCCTGCCAAACAAGCCTCGGGCGGCTATGAAGAAGTGTCCGTTCCCGTCGGCCATTATACGGATTACGAGGCATGGCCGACCTGCGGTATCGCAACAACAGAGAGAATGATCGGCCAATACGATAACCCGGCTTACTTCATGGATCCCGAACGGGTTAACGCGGGTATTCTATGGTTTGCGCGCGGATTCGTTGAGTATAAGATACCTAACTATCTGTTCAAGGATCAGATGCTGAGAGAAATCGAGATTTCGATGGAAATCGGCTCTGAAGCTCCTCATATCAACGAGCATTGGCCATCGGAGATTAGATTCTCGCTTAATGGGCAGCCGATTGGAGCATGGACAAGCCCTGGCGACTTCGGCGAAACGAGAGGAAGGCTGAGCCCGAGATGGTGGCATTCGGACGTCAATCAATACGGACTGATGAAAGTATTGCGCATTAATGAGAGCGGCACGTTTATTGACGGATTGCGGATTTCAGACACTTGCATTGGGCAGTTGCAACTGGATGCCAGTCACTGGACGTTTCGTCTAAGCGCGGAGGATTCACAGCGCGGACGCGGCGGACTAACGATTTATGGCAAAGGTTTCGGCAATTATGATCAGGATATTATCGTAAAAAGCCATTACGAATGAAGCAAAAAATCGACTCTCTATGAACCTTGAAATGATCCATGTAAATACTGTTGTTCATTTTTTGCTATAATTAGAGAGATGTTAAAAATATTTGTTAAGCTGGTGGCTCGTCATGAATTTGCTTTTGGATTCCAAAACGATCATTCTAGTGCTCGGACCCGCGTACTTGTTTACTTTCATTCTTGTTAGTGCATATTGGTATGATCATTCGAAGGCTACAACTGTCCGAACATTTTTTCTAGCTAAATGCGCACAGATGCTGTCATGGGTAGCAATGGTTCTTCGCGGAGACATTTCTGACTTTCTATCTATTTCTGTTGCTAACTGGTTGCTGTTCATCGGTGCCTCTTTAGAAGTCATAGCGCTGTTAAGCCTCCCGAATGTACTGAGGCCAATGACCAAAAAGATTTATTTCAGCGCTGCTATCCTCAGTATTGCCGGTTTTCAGTTGATCCTTTTCCTATATAACAAAGAAAACATACGGATTGCCTATTGCTCCTTCATTATTGCATTCATGATCATACCGGTATACCGGCTGATTTTGGGGAAAGGCCGCTCCTTGCTTATGCGAATTATTGGCTGTCTATATCTTATTATTTTTGCGGGTTCTATGTTAAGAGGGGCAGTTGCTCTAGTATCCGGTGACCTGGTGAGCTTCTTCAAGCCGGGGATTTACCAGCTGATGTTCGTATTGGCATTTTTTCTGCTTACGATTATGGGGAATATCGGATTTATTCTATTGCTGAAGGAGAAATCAAACCAAGAATTAGCCCGTCTTGCCAGCTATGATGATTTGACAGGCACGTTGAATCGCAGAACTTTTTCCGCTCAGGCGCTTCTGTGCCTTGCCGATTACGCGAAAAAGTGCAGCCCGGTATCCTATCTGTTGTTCGACATTGACTTGTTTAAAACGATCAATGATACTTACGGTCATCATGTCGGGGATCAAGTGCTGCAGGATCTTACTTCGCGGATCAGGCAAATTTTAAGCAATAACGATTTGTTCGTCCGTTATGGAGGCGATGAATTTGGCATATTGTTGCCCGGCAAAGACGAGGCCGAATCCGCCGATATTGCCGAGCAAATCAAGCAGATGCTAAGTGAGGAGAAGATTGTTTCAAGTCCGCCGATAACGTATACCGTCAGCATAGGTGTCCTCACTGTCATTCCAGATCAGAATACACAATTAGAAACGTTATACATTTGTTGCGACAAGGCGCTGTATATGGCAAAAAGAAACGGGCGAAACGGCATCATCCGCAGTCGGATTGACGAGCAGGTCGCGGTTCATAGCTGATTAAAATCAGTCTCCCATACGAATTTAGTCGATGGGAGACGTCAAGTGGGCACATTTTCGATTCAATAAGCCTCATTTCCATCCATTAGTTACAGAAATCTTGCGAAATTGCTATTGGAATGCGGATATCTCCAAACTACAATCAAATTGTATGCAGAGAAATGGATCAAGTAGATGGCGCGTTCCACCTTTTGTAAGCGCTTAAGTTGACTTGAAACGGAAAAATCAGTCAACAATCGAATATTACATGAAGGGGGCGATTCGGATGCGATTATTGATTGCAGATGATGACGATTACACAAGAGAAGGCCTTGTGGAAACGATAGAATGGATAAAATTCGGCATCAACGAAATCACGCAGGCAAGAGACGGAGCGGAAGCACTCAGACTTGCTACGTCGACCCGGCCTCATATCGTCCTTACGGATATTCGGATGCCTAAGTTGAACGGGATTGAATTCGCTGAGAAGCTATTGGAAACATGTCCGGGCAGCAAGCTGCTGTTCATGAGCGGCTTCATGGATGTTGAATATTTGAGAAGCGCCATAAAGCTAGCGGCGGTGGACTATATCGAGAAGCCGCTTAAGCTTGCAGAAGTTGAGAAGGCGATCGAGAAAACAATGCTGCAGCTGCAGGACAAGCAGAAGCAAGAAGACATCAAGGGTGAGAAAATTGATTTGGAGCGAGAAAGGCTGGCGGGTCTTCTAAGGGAAGAGCAATCCGATAAAGCAACGATTGCTAGGCTTTGTGCGGAGACCGGTTACCCAACCGATCGCTGCTATGAAACGATAATCGTATGGAACAGGGGAACGGACGAAAAAAACGAGCTGGATGCGCTGAAGCAAGTGAAAGACTACTGGACCCGACACAACATCCCTGCGATAGGAGAAAGATTAGAGCGTGACAGGTGTTGTTTTCACCTCGCCTATAACAAGCAAGATGCCAAGCGGGTCAGCTACTTAATGGATGCAATGATTAACCGTTATGAGGCGTTTACCGTTAGTAGGGGCTCGGTTGCCAAGGGGCTGGGAAACATTCCCGTCAGCTACTTAACGTCAGCAATCGCTATGGAATGCTCCTTCTATAACGCTAGCACCCGCCGCTTCAAGTATGAGGAAACGACCAATAATAACAATGAATCGCTGGTTCATTTACTGCCTGAATACTATAAATTGCTAGAGAACCAGCCAGGCAAGCTGAAGGACTGGATTAAGCAAGTTTGCAACCGCTTCGATGAAGCCCAGTATCCCAGCAGGGAGCAGGTGCTGGCCATATTCGGCACATGCGCGGGTGCATTGCTTAATGGCAGAACGGGAATATCGATCCGATTAGCGACAGAGCAGGGTATTGGCAACGCGGTTCAACATTTGCGCGAGCTAAAATTTCTAGGAGAGGTTGAGGCTTTCTTGCTCCTGCTTTGGGGGATGTATATGGAGGATGTTGGTCAAGCTTCGAAATATTCAAAGCTCGTGCAAGAGGTTATCCATTACGTTGCCGCATATTACGCGAAGGTGGATTTGGATTTGACGGAGATTGCAGGACACATGCATCTGTCTACTGCACATCTCGGCATGCTCTTCAAGCAGGAAACTGGAACGACAATCAAGCAGTATATTAGCGATTACCGGATCGAGCTTGCGAAGAAACTTGTATTGAAAGGCCCTTATAAGATGAACGAGATCGCCGAGCAATGCGGCTACGCGAGCGCGAGCTACTTCGCTAAAGTATTCAAGCTGGCCACGGGTCTAACGCCGCTGGAGTATAGAAAGAAGTTCGAGGGATGAGCATGACGAAATGGATTCAAGATATGTCGCTCAAAAAAAAGCTGCTTATCCTATTTGCAGTGGTAGGTATCGTGCCTCTCATTATTACGTTTTTTATTTCTTACAGCGAGCTGCACAAGTCCATTATGAGCGGGCAGAACTATTCCGCCAACCGAAATTATGAGCAAACGATGTCTGCCTTATCCAGCAAATTCGCACATATCGAAGAAATATCGTCGATGATCATCGTCAACAAAGATATTAATATTATCCTCTCCGTAAAGCCGGGAAGCATGGAAGTACCGCAGCAGCTTGCTGTCTTCGACAATATCCATTCGTATACGCGAATATTGGAATCGAACACCGAGCTGGAGAAGATTTTTTACTTTGTAGATGATGAATTCGCCGTAACGGGACCGGATGCACTGTTTCGCCCGATTACCTCCATATCGGACATGGATTGGGCCCGAAAAATAAAGGCGAATGGCGGGGCGCCGACTTGGGTGTTATATCAAGCGGACAGCTTGTTGGATAAAAACAAATATTTAATGCTGGGGAGACTGCTGTGGAATCCGCATAACTTCCAGGATGCCGTTGGTATCGTCTCCATCAACCTCGATCTTGGTCAGATCGGCCAAAACTTGACAAAATCGGTGCCCGAGCAGCTCGTTTACTTAGAAACCGCCGACGGCGAACTCATTGCAAGCAGCGGAGAGATGGAGCTAGAGAGGATGAGGCTTCCTTATCCGATCGTAAGCGGGAACCAGTTCGTTGAGATTGAACTAGACAGCGGCACCTATCTCGCAAGGGGGCAGATGATCGGGAATACGAATCTTCGGCTCGTATCGGTCATGTCCTACAAGGCGGCGACGGAAGCCGTTAACCATGTGCGCAGCCAATTGATTTTGGTGTATGCAGTCATAAGCGTTCTGCTTCTGGTCTTTATCGTGATGGTGACGAAGTCCATTACCCGACGCATCTTCTTACTCATGAATAAGATGAGTCAGGTTCGCCAAGGCAGACTCAATCCGCTCGACATCGCGCCGAGAGATGACGAGATCGGGCAGCTCGTCTCCAGTTACAACTACATGATCAACAGTGTGCAGGAGCTGATGGAGGAGCAATTCCGTTCCGGACAAGAGAAGAAGGGAGCGGAGTTGAAGGCGCTCCAATCGCAGATTAATCCGCATTTTCTATACAATACGCTGGATATGTTGAACTGGATGGCGCAGAAAGGTGAACGTGAGAACATCCAGCAAATTGTCTATGCTTTGTCAGACTATTACAAGCTGATTCTGAACAAGGGAGAAGACTTCGTGACCGTAGAGGACGAACTGCGGCTGAGCAGCATCTATGTCGAGATCCAAAAGAAACGGTTTAAGAACCGCATTCGATTCGAAATCGATGTGGAAGAGGGCTCACTTAGCTGTATGATTCCGAAGATCACCCTTCAGCCGCTCGTCGAGAACGCGATCGTTCACGGCATCGCGGAGAAGACGGACGGCAGTGGCGTCATCACTATACAGGGAAGAGTTATTGCCGACCGTTTGGTATTGACGATCGAGGATGATGGCGTAGGAATGAACAGCCAGTCGGAAGAACGCAGGAGTAATCATAGCGGCAGCGGCTACGGCGTAAGCAATATCGAGAAGAGGCTGGAACTTTATTTTGGCGGGGCAAACGGGCTTGCTTTTAATAGTACAGAGGGTGAGGGAACTCGCGTTACGATTGACGTACCAGTCGTCAAACGGTAAGCGGAGGGCTTTGGGCCCTCTTTTTTTATGTAAAAAGTTCATCGGAAATTACAATAAATCTTGTGAAATTGCGATAGGCCGATTTATTTCACATCATTAAAATAAGAGGAGAAAGGAGAGGGTGAAAGCATGGCACAACCCACCGTAGCGGTTTCAAAGAAAGCGCTTAACAAAAAAACGAAGCCGTTCGCGGACTTCAGAGCACATAAGACCTACTATTTCATGCTGATTCCTTTATTGTTGTTTTTTACGCTATTCAGCTACTTTCCTATGGTAGGCGTCTACAATGCATTTACGGATTACGATTTCAGCAAAGGGCTGTTTAGTCCATTCGTCGGTCTCAAGAACTTCGAGTTTTTGTTCAAGGGCGGGACGGATTCGATTATTTGGAAGCTGACGAAAAATACGATTTTATATAATATCGCATTCATCGTGCTTAACAACGTTTGTCAAATCGCATTAGCCGTCCTGCTCAGAGAGCTCACGTACCGCAAGTTCGTACGGGTGACGCAAACGATGATGTTCATGCCTTATTTCGTGTCCATGGTTGTAATCGGTTCCATTGCCTACAACTTATTCAACTACAATTACGGCGTGCTCAACAATTTGTTTACAAGCCTTGGATTCGAACGCTATGACTTCTATAAATCGCCAGAAGTATGGCCATTCATTATTGTCCTTGTTGAAATATGGAAAGGGCTTGGATACGGTACGGTCATCTATCTCGCGGCTATTATGGGCATCGATGAAAGTATCTACGAGGCTGCATATGTTGATGGCGCATCGAAATGGCAGCGCATTCGCCACATCACATTGCCTTTACTAAAGCCGACGATCATCATTCTTGTCTTATTCGCGGTAGGCGGCATCATGAGAGGGCAATTCGATTTATTTTGGAATTTAATCGGTAATAATGGCATTCTCCTCAACGCCACCGACATTATCGATACGTATGTATACCGGTCGTTAACGGTTAACTTTAGCATGGGGCTTGGTACGGCAGCTGGCTTGTACCAATCGGTATTCGGACTTATTCTCATTCTTATCGTCAATTACGTCGTTAAGAAAGCGGATAGCGATAATGCCCTCTTCTAACGGAAGCAAGCTCATTACACAAGAGAAAGAGATGATATAACGATGGCTGGTCACATGACTGTGAATAAAAAAAATGCGATCAGATTGGATGCCGGCACGAGAGTATTCGATGTTACCGCGATTATTATCGTTCTCGCAGCAGCAATCGCTTGCGTACTGCCCTTCCTGTTAATGCTTTCGGGTTCGTTCAGCAGCGAGTCGGATATTATTATTAACGGCTATTCTCTTTGGCCTAAGACGGCGACGCTCGATGCGTATAACATCGTATTCTCGACGCTGGGAAGTACCATTTCAAACGCCTATATGGTCACCATCTATGTCACGGCGATGGGAACCTTGATTGGATTGCTTACGACATCGATGAGCGGCTATATCTTATCGAGGCCGGACTTCAAGCATCGCGACAAGGTGTCATTTTTCATTTACTTTACGACGCTCTTCAGCGGCGGTTTGATTCCGACTTACTTAGTCGTAGCCAACGTGCTTCATCTGAACCACTCTTTATGGGCGATTATTTTGCCGGGGCTGATGACGCCGTTTAACGTATTTCTATTCCGCAACTTTATAAAGAGCATCCCTCACTCGCTTGTGGAATCGGCGAGGATTGACGGTGCGGGAGACTTCCGAGTGTATTGGCAAATGATTATCCCGTTATCGAAGCCGGCCATGGCGACAATCGGTTTGTTCATGTCGCTTGGTTACTGGAACAACTGGTTTGGATACTCCCTCTATCTGATGGCGGACAAAGACAAATGGGGACTACAGTATTTGCTCTACCGGATGTTGTCCAGGGTGACGGACGCGGTAAGGGACTCGCAAATCATTGTCGAGCAGATGCCTACCGAAACGATGAAGCTTGCGACGGCGATGCTCGCCACGGGTCCCGTTCTGTTGTTCTACCCGTTCGTGCAGAGGTATTTTGTAAGCGGTCTAGTGATGGGAAGCGTCAAAGGCTAAAGCCGGACACGTCTTGCCAAGCCAAAGATTACGTTGTTTACTTAGAGAAAGCCGACAACAGCTTTCTCTAAGCTAATCATAAATAACACAGAATCATGGAGGGGATTAGTTTGAAGGCAATGAAAGCGAAAAAAGTGTTGTTGACTACCTTGTTAGTAGCTGCGGTCGGTTTCTCAGCCGCATGCTCCAATAACGGCGGAAACAATGGCGGAAACGGCAACGAGGGCGCAACAGCAACAAACAAGCCTGCTGCAGAAACAGAGAAGCCTGCCGACATCGTACAATTGAAAGCGATTACGATGGGCACCGAGCCGGCTAGCGGCATGGATAATTTCTACAAACAGCTTGATGAGTTGACGATCAAGGATTTGGGGATGACGATCCGCTTCGACTTCATTCCGTGGGGCGACGAGAAAAACCAAATCAGCCGCGCGATCGTAGCGAAAGAATACGATGTATACGTGGGCGGCGGTTTCTCCGATTTCAGCGCGTTCGCAGCGAAAAACGCGTTTGCCGATTTGACGCCATTATTGGAAAAAACGCCGGCGCTCGTCGAGCACTATAAGGGATCGCTTGAGCGTGTTAAGCTTGACGGCAAAGTTTTCGGTATTCCACAATACAACAAGCCGGGTGCAGGCGGCCAAGGCGTTCTGTACCGCGAGGATTTGAGAAAAGAGTGGGGACTTCCGGAGATCAAAAATCTCGCAACGCTGGAACAGTATTTGTACAAGGCGAAGGAACAATTTTCAGGTGTTCCGATGATTAACGACAAACGTTTTGCCGATAATCTATGGACCATGCTGGCAGGCGATAAGTATTTTACGGTTACGGATCCTTATACCGTAGCATCGCAAAGCGAACCATACAAGGCAATCAGTAAGTTCGACACACCTGAATTTAAGCTCGTAATAGAGAAAGCGAAGCAATGGTACGAAGACGGCATTGTCGACCATGATATTCTTGCTGGTCAAGGCAATGAAACGAGCAAAACGCTGGAGCTTATGAAAGCGAATCAAAAACCGCTGGAATTTAACAACCACTTCGGCGCAGTAAGCAGCGGCTATATCGGCGCATTGAAAACGGCATTCCCTGAACAGGAGTTTGGTTGGCTCGATTTCACGTACGATATGTTCCCTAACACTGTATTCTTGCCTAGGATGTCGGCTGCGACAACGACTATGATCTCGATTGGATCGCATTCCAAGCATGCGGAGCTCGCACTCAAATTTATCGAAAAGGCCCATACGGATCAAACGTATTACAACCTTCTGATGTTCGGCGTAGAAGGCGAAAACTATAAGCTGACAGATACGGGACTTAACTATGAAGGCATCGACGACAAAAACAAAAAACCAGGTTGGACGGGACTTATCGATGGATACATGCAGCCAGAAATTGCATACCCTGGCGAATGGCAAGCATTTGCCGATAAGCTGACAAAAACAGAAGGACCTGCGCTTGCCGAGAAAAACGGACCGGATCCATATGAGGGCTTCGTTTTCAACTCCTCCGAGCTGCAAGCAGAAAACGCCAGTCTGGAAACGGTAAAAACGCAATATATTCAACCGCTTTCTGTTGGCGTTACCAATAACATCGACAAAGATTTGGCAGAGGTTCAGAAGCAGTTGAAAGGCGCCGGTCTTGAGAAATACATGACGACGCTGCAAGCCCAGCTGGACGCGTTCTCGGCAACGAAATAAATAAAGAGCAGGGAACCTTGAGTACGATCAATCAAGGTTTTTTGCTGTTTTCGTCTTGATGGAGTACCCATAGTGACGGGCATTCTATCGCTTCAAACATGAGAAATTCCCTCGATATTGGTTCACTGAACTCCATCGGAAATGACAAGAAATCTTGGAAAATTATTATATAAAGCGCTTACAAACCGTTTTAAAATGAAGTTACGTTTTAGTAAGAAGTGGATGATGGGGGGATTCATAAGGGAATAGATTACGAATACTATCGCGTTTTTTTGAGAACGTTTTCATCGAAGATGACGCAATGAGGTAGGGTACAACATTTCGAATAAAGGAGATGGCATGTCATGAATATTGAGAAACACCGATCTCGTAAACTTTGCGTATTGCTATTGGTGGTTGCGATGCTGGCAACCAACCTACTGTCCGTAACACAGGTTTCGGCGGCGGAAGAAGAAGTACAACCGGTTACTCGAATTCTTTCGGATGGAACGTTGGATTATCCGGCTATGGCAACTTCAAACCCTACGAGCGTAAGTCTAGCAAAACTGGTTGATGGCAATACGTCGAATACTTCATTTACGGGTGATCTTCGTGACGACAAATCGTTTACGCTGGATTTTGGATTCGGCTATGGCGTAACTGCGACGGCCTTCCAAATGCAAGCCAGAGAAAACTTCGGTAATCGCATTGCCGGCGGCCGCGTTCTAGGGTCGACAGACGGCAGCGTGTGGACGGAGATAACGACGACTAAGGCGGTGAATTCCGTCACAATGCAAACTTTAACTGTAGGAGTTACCTATCAGACGAAACCGTATCGTTACTTAAAAATAACCGGCGACGGCAACGGCGGGATATTCAGCGTGAGTGAATTGAGGATAATCGGAGAGAGAATAAAGCTTGCTGAGCTTATTACCTCAGTCACGATAGCATCCAGCAATGCCAATCCGGCGATTGCGGTAGCAGGCGATACGATCACATTGTCCTTTACGTCTTCGGAAACGATTTCCGGTGTTGCCGTTGCGATAGACGGAGTCTACTATACTGCCACCGAAGTAGACGGTTCGGCAGGCAAGTCGTGGAAGGCGGCTTATACGGTAAGTAAGTATGCATTTCCCGGCAATGTTAAATTCGCGGTCAACTACACGGATTCGGCAGGTTCGGTCGGAGCGACGATGAGCGAGACGACAGACGGAAGCGGCGTAGCCATTAAGGAAGCGCCGGATTACATAGATGTGCTGTCCATTGCCAAGTTCGCGATACCGGTCAACAATCCCGCCACGAATCCCGCTACGGTAGTGGACACTTATAATGCCAGTGCGTTGACTCAGGCAACGATCATGATGGATAAGAACCCTGCTACCACATCTGATATTCGTCTGAATGCAGGGTACGGAGGATACCTGCTCATTGATTTTCAAGAGGGCGGGAGAGCTGCGATTGACAGGGTGTATATACTGGCAGGAGGCATTGCGAGTCGGCTAGGCGGAGTTACGATAGCGGCTTCCAACGATTTGGCAACGTGGAAAACAATCAGCAGCGCCGCGCAAGGCATTGCTCCCTGGCAGACGCTTGCGATTACGGATAAAGCTACCTATCGGTATTTGAAAATCGTCAGCAGCGGCAACTGGTTCGGCAATGTAGCTGAAGTTAAATTTTACGGAAGATACGTGGCTCCTGGAATCGTGGATTCTTACGGGTTGTCCGCAAAGATTGCCGAAGCTCAGACAATGACTCAGAATGATTACTCGGATGAAACTTGGGAGGCGATGCAAATCGCGCTTGCCAATGCGATAACGGTGATGAATAATGCCGCAAACGCTACGCAAACGGACCTTGATGCCGCGACTGATGCGCTTACCGAGGCTATCGAAGCATTGAGGGAACCTCTTCCTACAATCCTCGAGATTGAGGACTCGGAGCTTGCCCACCCGGGGGTGGGTCAGAGCAAGGAGGAATTGGAGCGGATAAGGGGGCATGTGCTTGCAAAGGATGAGCCGTGGTTCAGCTATTATCAAGCCTTCAGCAATCATGCCTATTCATCGAAATCCTATGTCATTCAAAATGATCTTAATCCAGGGAGCGATATACTTACTCCTAAGTTTGGATACGGCAATTATAGCTCGGGCTTTTTTGACAATCAGCTTACGAAAGACTCGAACGCGGCTTATTATCAAGCGGTTATGTACTATTTGACAGGCGATGTGGAATATCGGGAAAAAGCGATACGAATCGTACGCCTCTATTCGATGTTTGATCCAAGCAAGGCCACTGTGGTGGTTGATGCGCACATCAAGCTTGGTCCGCCTATGTTTTACATGACAGCAGCGGCAGAACTATTGCGTTCGACCAGCACGTTCGACGAGAGTCTTGCGTGGACGCAAGAGGATACGGACAACTATATCACCAACTTTTTGGAGCCGCCATTGCGACTGTACATGCATGAAAAGAACTATTGGTTTAATCAGCATCAAACCGCGGTAATGGGCAGCATGTCGGCTTATATATTCATGGACGACAAGGCGGCCTACGATGAGCTCGTGGAGTGGTCTACCGTCAATAGCACGACGCCCGTGGATGCGGAATACTGGAATGGCGCGCTTGCTAATGCCTTCTTTGAAATTACGGCGGACCACAACGGTAACGAGTTGGAAGAGCCAGTTGTCGTTGTAAAAGAAATGATGCGCGATCAGCCGCACTCGGCAGGAAACATCTTCGGAATGTCAACGATTTCCCGGATGCTGCAGGCACAAGGTACGAAGGTTAACCCGGTCCTGGGAACGGCTTCCGATGAAGCGGACGCGGTAACCATTTTCGAATTTCTGGATGACCGATTTTTGAAAGGAACGAACACGTTCAGCCAATACAACTTGGGTTACGACATCGTGTTCAACGATAATAATGGAGGAAGCGTCTCCGACGCGGCTCGAGGCAGATACTACAATTTCGGGTATCTTTATTACTACTACAAATATGTGCGTAATTATAGTGATACGGATCCGGATTTCAAGTATTTGGCGGAGATGTACCATCGCGTTCCGATGAGTAACGACGATACGTGGCTTTATATACCGGACGGTGCCGCGGGGTCAGCGCTGTCCACCGTGGCAAGCGAGCCCCAGTCAGGGCAGGGACCGTACCAAATCGAGACAAGATATACCGCGCTCGATAGCCGCACGTCGACGAAAACGGAAAACGACGTCACTTATTTGGAAGTTGTCGCAACGGAAAACGGTACGAAATTCGCAATTGTCAATCAATATAATTGGAAAAGCGGCCTCTTATCGTTCCGAATCAGAACCGACGAGATTACGATGCTTGAGCTCGGAAGAGACTCGGGCTCGGCTCCTTTCCGAACAATCGCGCTGCCTGATACCGATAATGAATGGCGTTATATGGCGTTCAATTTGGCCGATGCAGGCCAAGCTTTGTTCCCGGGAGACCAGATTTTATACTTTAATGTCCGGGACAGCGAAGGCACGATAGTAGATATCGATCATATGAAGGTTGGCGCTTCTGACATTACGCCGCCGACGTTCGAGAACGGTGCGCAGCAGAAAACCATCTCGGCTTATGTCGGCGGCTCGTTATCGGCAACATTCAGGGCGACGGATTCCAACGCGTCCGAAACGATCTCTTATAGGCTTATTGACTCGCCTGAAGGCTCAACCATTGATGCTGGCGGTACTTTTGCATGGACCCCTGCTGCCGCAGGAAGCAGCGACTTCTATGTCGCTGCGAACGACGGAACGACAATCACTCTTCTTCATGTGACAATCAACGTAATGGGCGGTTACATGGAGGCAATCGAGCAGATTATAGAGCCATATGATGCTGACAACATTTATGTAAAGTCAACTCGCGAGGCATATGTGTCTGCCTACGAAAGTGCAATCACTGCTGTAGACGCGGCAAAGAACGATGCCCTTATCGCCTTAAAGAAGGCGGTAGACGGATTGAGACTCGTAACACCGCTCGCGGCAGACGGAAGTCTTGACTACAGAGGCATCGTAACCGCGAATATTAGCGATGCCAATGTGATGAACCTGCTAGACGGCAATTCCGCTACGTCTACACCGGATTTATGGTCCGGCAACGATAAATCGTTTATGATCGATTTTGGACCAGCGTTCAAAGTATCCGCATCCGAAATCCAGATCCAAGCCAAAAACGGTTGGGGAGCTAGAACCGAAGGAATGTCGGTCTTCGCCTCTAACGATGGGAAGAACTGGGCAAAGCTGACGGATATGACGACGACAGCTACGGAAATGCAGCTGCTTCCAGTCTATGAGCAGTACCGTGACAGCAAGTTCCGTTTCTTCAGATTCAAAGATATCAATGGCGGCATTATGAATCGCGATCAGGATGTCGAGGACCAGCCGTTCTCCATTAGCGAAATGCGAATCTTCGGTGAGCGTTATGAGAATGTTGATAACATTTCCAGCGTTACGATTGCTTCCGACGGCGTCATGAGCACACGCGCTGTTGCTGGCGATAAGATCATGCTAACCTTCGCAGCCGAGGAGAATATAAGCGATGTGGCGGTGCAAATAGCCGGACAGAGCACGCAAGTGGTTAAGTCTCAAGGAGAAAATAAATACACGGCAGCTATTACGGTACCCACTACCGTCGATAGCGCGGGCGACGCGGTCTTCTCCATTACTTATTTAAGCGCGGATGGAACGCCTGGAGCAGAAGAAATGTTCACGACGGACGGTACCGTCGTCTGGATATCGGATACCGCCAATCAGATCGACGACGTTATCGCCAAAACAAACGTCACCGTATCCTCCGATGTTTTTAACGCAGGCTCTGCGGCTACGTTGTTCGACAACAACCTAAGCAACACCGAGTTCAAGCTGAACGGCAGCGCTAACGGCGCATGGCTCACCTTTGACTTCGGCAAGGCGGGAGCGGACTATGCCGTTAAGCTTACGAGAGTAGAGTTTTTGGCAAGAACGAATTTTGCCAGCCGATTGTCGGGAACTTATTTGCAAGGATCCAACGACAATGTCAATTGGAGCACGATATCGGCAACAGGCGCCCAATCCACTCAAAATTGGCAATCCGTTCCGATAAAGGATTCCAAGAAGGGTCATAAGTATCGCTATATTCGTATCATTAACGGCAACGCCTGGTATGGCAACATGGCGGAGGTTCGGTTCTTCGGTTCCTATGGAAACGATCTGGTCAATGATCCGTCGGTTGTCTATACGGTTGAAGCAAGTCCGTCAACCGCAAACGGCGGCACGGTTTCAATGGGGCTCGGCAATACGGTGGCGGAAGGCGTGAACAGGTTGGATAACGTGGCGGAAGGCGCGCTCGTCACCGTTAAAGCTACACCGAAACGAGGCTTTAAATTCGTCAAATGGACGCAGAAGAGGCTGGTAGAAGGAGAGGAAGTCGATTACAACGTGTCCGAATATCCCATCTTTAATCCGGGATATTTTACAGGCGGCTACCTTGGTGGCTCCAGACCGCTTCAAGTAACCGAAGATTGGAATTTGACAGCGCACTTCGCCAGAACCGACGAGGTGATAGTAGAGCTCGCCAATCTATCGCTTAGCGAAGGGACACTGGCTCCGTCCTTCGACCCTATGGTAACCGATTATACGGCAACCGTAGCTAATTCGGTGACCAGCATAGGATTAACATCAGAGACATACGATGCCGAGACTACGCTATCGGTAGGAGGCCAAGTGGTGGAAAACGGCAGCGAAGTCGCCATAGAGCTTAACGTCGGAGAAAATCCGATTGCCGTTCAGGTAATGGCGGAAGACGGCACCACCGTCACTTACACAGTAACAATCGTAAGAGATGCGCCTATAAATGCGACAGATATCCCAGGCGTACCGGTATTATCCGACAATAACGGTTATGATACGGGACTACGAGACGGAAACTATACGATAACGATGAATCAATGGTGGGGCAATAATGGAACGGTCTACAAGCTCTATGAAAATGGTGAACTCATTGATACGAAATCGTTATCCGACAATTCTCCTGGCGCTCAGACTGCATCGACTATCATTACTGGTAAAGGAAATGGTACTTACGTATATACTTGCGAGCTGATCAATACGTTCGGAACGACGAACTGTTCCCCGTATACCGTAATCGTGGCCGATGCTTATCCTGGCAAGGCTGTTCTGTCACATGATAATTGGGACGGGGACGGCAGCTTCAAAGTGACGATGAACCTGTGGTGGGGAACGAATGCGTCGGAATACGAGCTTTACGAGAACGGTGTGCTGGTTGAGACTGTCCCATTAACTGAAGCGACGCCTAGCGCGCAATCGGCAGTCATTACAATGACGAATAAGCAACCAGGAACTTATGAATATTATGGGAAATTAATTAATCAAGCAGGCGAAACCGTTACCGAGAAGATTACTGTAACTGTTACCCGATAAGCGATGAAGCGTTCATTCCAAACGGAGTGGACGCTTTTTTTTCAAGTTATAGAAACTATAAAGTTCACTCGCATACTTGGCCTATATTTTACATCCGCGAAAATTACAAGGAATCTTGCAAAATTAGCATAGTCGCGTTTGAATAATAATCGATAGAATGTAAGGGCAAGCAAAGGAAAGCATGGAGAAACTTACTTGAAAGCGATTGCGAGTGATGCTCGAGTGTTCATGTTTGAAAAAAAAATATACTACCGAGCAGAGTGCTTCATGATAGAGATAGCTAACGATCATAAACGGATAAGAGCGGGCTCTTCGCTCCTACGCTTCGCCGGACGGAAAGACGTGGCGGGCCGTAAGCACCGAGTGCGATCTTGGCGTGCTGACCGATGAATTTAGAGGCAAGCTTGGCTTCACCGGCGCGATGATTGGTTTATGCGCACAGGATATCAAAGGCACGAAGAAGCATGCGGATTTTGACTATATGATTTACAGAAAAGAGCGAGGGTAAATAGATGGAGCAATTAATGGTATACGATGCGCCGAAGGGTGCTGTGGCAACCGACGATTTTATGGTGAGTGTAAGAGTGCCGGGCGGTGAGTGGCAGGAGCTGTTCGTCTACGAGGCGAAGGTGGATATGCATAACGTAAGGCGTGCTTCGATGGTTTATTTCGATATGGAAGGAACAGTAGAGGTTGCTATCCTATCCAAGCATCTAGTCGTCGAACAAGTAGCTATTCGGCCGTTATCATATGAAATTCCTTTCGAGCAGCAGGGAAATGGGATCATCTTCAAGCTGGATCGGCCGCGTAAGCTAGCTATTGAAGTGAACGGCGAACGTTTTGCGAACCTGCATGTGTTCGCGAACAAGATCGAGCAAGCTCCGCCGCAGCCAAGCGACCCGAACGTGCTTGTGCTGAAGCCCGCCATTCACCGGACGGAAGACATTTACCGTCTGGCGGCAACGCCAAACGAAACAAACGGCAAGGCGCCTGACACAATCTATTTTGCGCCGGGCATGCACTTCTTGGAGGAAACGCTGCTTCGCATTCCTTCCGGCACAACGGTATACGTTGCAGGAGGTGCGGTCGTGGCAGGCTCTTTCCTCTGCGACAACGTAAAGAACGTAACGATAAGGGGCAGGGGCATCGTCTACTTGTCGGACTTCCATCGATTCTCGGCATTCCGCGGCGTACGGATTGTGTTCTCAAACGAGATCAGGGTCGAAGGCATCATTACGCTCGACCCGCCGCATTACAGCATCTATATCGGCAAGTCCCAGAACATTCATATCGAGAACTTCAAGTCGTTCAGCACGAGAGGCTGGTCGGACGGCATCGATATGATGGCAAGCGAAAATATTGTCATCGATGATGTATTCCTCCGCACCTCGGACGACAGCATCGCGATATACGGAACGAGATGGGACTTTGTCGGTGATACCCGCAACGTAACGGTACGGAATTCGACGTTCTGGGCTGACGTCGCGCATCCGCTTATGATCGGAACACATGGCGACTATCATAAAAACGGCGATACGATAGAAAATATCGTATTCGATAACATCGATATCCTTGAGCATCATGAGCCCCAGCCGAACTATTGGGGTGCGATGGCGATTAATGCCGGAGACAAAAATACGGTGCGGAACGTCAAATACTCGAATATCCGCGTTGAGGATTTCGAGCTCGGTCAGCTATTCGATATTCGCGTCGTCTGGAACAAGGATTACAATCCGGTAGCAGGAAACCGCATCGAAAGCGTGGAGTTTCGCGATATCACATACAACGGCCGCAACGAGAATCCATCGCGCATTTACGGATTTGACGAAGAGCGGATCGCTGCAGACATCCGTTTCATCAACGTGCGCATCAACGATAAGCTCGTAACGGATGCGGAGAGCGGCAATTTCGACCTGAACGATTTCGTTAAAGATGTGTCATTCAGCTAGCATAAAAAGAAGAAAACCTCACTCGCTACGAACCTGGGTTCATGGGCAGTGAGGTTTTCCTGCTTTCATTATTCGGATTTGCTTTCCGTCTCTCAAGCTTCACCGACTGCGGATTGGAAGTTCAAAAAATAGCGGGTTTACGAACTATGATAGAATAGAGGTTATGATTGTTTAGATTAGGGCATATACGCGATTTCGCCTCTTTTGCTACGATTATTTTGTACACAGAAATGAAAATGAGGGGGAATCGTTTTGAAAAAAAATAAATGGATCGCGTTAGTGATGATTGGTGTTATGACTACCGTAATCGGATGCTCATCAGGCAATGGAAGCGATAATGCCGGGAACAATTCCAATGCGACCGGAGAAGGTACGGAATCCGCGCAAAACGCCGACGGCAAATTCGAACCGCCGATTACGATCACGACTGCTCGTCCGGTAGGCTCCGATTATACGTTCATTAATGGCGAGGATATTAACAACAACGTGCACAACAAATGGACGAAGGAAAAGCTGGGCATCGAAATCAAGGATCTGTGGAACACGACCGACAATGGCGCTTATCATACGAAGCTTAGACTTTCCCTAACTACGCAGGATCAACTCCCGGACGTGTTCATCGTACAGGATCAGAACCTGATCGCCGATCTCATTCAGTCGGGTAAGGTGAAGGATATCTCGAAGGATTTCGAAGCGTATGCCAGCGATCGGATCAAAAAGCTGTATGAAGAAAACAGCGCTTCGCTGAATCAAGTGAAGAAGGGCGAGCAGCTTCTAGGTCTTCCGATCTTCTCGGCAGGCGACGGAACGAATCCGGTCTTGTGGGTACGTCAGGACTGGCTCGATAAGCTGAACCTGAAGGCTCCGACAACGATCGAAGAATTCGAAACGGTGATGGACGCGTTCACCAATCAAGATCCGGACGGCAACGGTACGAAGGATACGTTCGGCTTCAGCTTGTCCGGACGAAACGGCTTCTCCAACTGGATGTCCGACGTCAGCTTCATCTTCGGCGCCTATACGGGCAAGTTCATTCCCGGCACTTGGCAGCAAGGAAGCGACGGCACATTGAAATACGGGTCCGTGCAGCCGGAAATCAAGAGCGGACTAGGCAAGCTTCAAGAATGGTACAAGAAGGGATATCTTGACCCGGAACTTGCGGCCATTGATGAAGTGAAAGCGACCGAAAGTTTCATCCAAGGCAAGTCGGGCATGATTGCCGCTCCATTCTGGGCGATGGGCTGGCCGCTCGGAGACGTAAAAGGAACGAACCCGGACGCGAAGCTGAGAGCGTACCCGCTGCCGACGGGATCGGACGGCAAATCGGCTCGTTATACCGGCTATATCAACGAAGGCAAAGTGATGATGTTCAACAAGGATTTCAAGCATATGGACGCGTTCTTCCTGTACATGGACAAAATTTACGACAATCAATTCGAAACCGGCGACTTCAAGGACGGATTTTTTGAGGGCTACGATTACGCGATCGTTGACGGCAAGCCGGAATACGATTCGAAGAAGTTCCCGACGCCGCTCGAGGCAGCCGCATCGTCGAGCAAATACAACCTGTTCTGGAATGTACCTGCTATCCCTTTCCAAGGATCAGCCAACTATGATTACATGTTTAACGGCGGAGAGCCGACCACGAGAGCGCATAAAGAAATTATGATTCAAGATCCGGAGATGGTTCGTGCCGGAGCTCTCAATTATCAAATGGCCGGCATCAACGCGCCAACCGAATTTTTGGGAGCGCCGACCGAGACGATGAGAAACAAAGGCGACAACCTGAAGACGATGGAGCTTGAGACGTTCGCGAAAATCATCTACGGAAACGAGTCCATCGACAAATTCGATTCCTTCGTAGCGGATTGGAAGAGCAAAGGCGGCGACCAAATCGAGAAAGAGATTAACGAATGGTATAAGAGCGTAAATCCGTAAAGAGATAGTAAGGACAGCCTGCGGCAGGTGAATAACGGCCGCTCGGCTGTCCTTTTGCATAGAGTGTGAGAAGGCGGCTATGTTGGATAATTGCAGTAACTATTCGCTGTTCTGGACTGCAGTGAGGGCTATGTTGGGTATTTGCAACATAGCCCGCAGTTTTATGGCGAAATTATAGTAAAACGCTGAAAGTTACTGCAGAATCGGCTAGGCCCCTTAAATCCGGAGTCTTACCCAACAAATAATGTCTGTTCGAAGTAAAGCTTATTTTTTCGGGCGATTACATTGCTTTATGAAAG